>JAZQLB010000001.1:0-3509 GCA_045542475.1 Lachnospiraceae bacterium
AGAGGCTTTGCGGTAGTTGCAGAAGAGATCAGAGTGCTTGCGGATAACAGCCGTAATACAGCCAATAACATTCAGGAAATCAGTAGTGCAGTTATTGCAGCCGTTGCAAAGCTGGCAGAGAATTCCGAAGAAATGCTTGCATTTGTAGATAAAGATGTTATGAAGGATTATGATGATTTTGTGGATATAATGAACCAGTATCAGAAGGATGTTGTAATGTTAAATGAGCTTCTTTCAGGCTTTGCAAATGAAGCATCTGACATGGCTGGCACAATGGAGAGTATGAATTCAAGCATTAACGATATTGCAATTACAGTGGATGAAGGTGCCAATGCAGTATCTACAGTTGCAGCAGATGCTTCTGAGCTGGTGTCTGCTATGGTTGAGATTCAGAAGGAAACTAATAATAACAGAAGCATATCGGAGGATATGATAGAGGTTGTAAAACGATTTAAGAAGCTATAAGAGCTGCGGGGCTGTGAACAGATTGGTCACAGCCTCTTTTATTGCACTAAATCAGGATAAAAACATTCCATATTGTGTTCATGCCCAAAGAATGATAAAATAACTAAAGGTTAAAAAAATGTGAGGTTAAACAGTATGGAGCATAAGCATTTAGGTAATCCAACCAATACAAAGGAAATAATAGATAAATATGGCTTTGCATTTCAGAAAAGATTCGGTCAGAATTTTTTAATTGATTCAAATATAGTAGAGAAAATTGTTCGTGAGGCAGGCGTTACCAAGGAGGATTTTGTACTTGAGATAGGGCCGGGTATTGGAACCATGACCCAGATTCTCTGTGAGAATGCCAGAGAAGTAGTGGCGGTTGAGATTGATACCAACCTTATACCGATACTTAAGGAGACCCTTGGTGTGTACGATAATGTTACCGTAATTAACGAGGACATCCTTAAGGTGGATATTAATGCACTGGCACAGGAGAAGAACGGTGGCAGACCTATTAAGGTAGTTGCAAATCTCCCTTACTATATTACAACCCCGATTATTATGGGGCTTTTTGAGAGTCGTGTTCCAATTGACAGCATAACCATTATGGTTCAGAAGGAAGTGGCTGACAGAATGCAGGTGGGTCCGGGAAGTAAGGATTATGGTGCACTTTCTCTGGCGGTTCAGTATTATGCCAAGCCGGAGATAGTTATTAATGTGCCGCCGACCTGCTTTATGCCAAGACCTAATGTGGGCTCTGCGGTCATCAGGCTTACAAGGCATGCTGATAATCCGGTGCAGGTTAAGGATGCTGAGTTTATGTTTAAGCTTATAAGAGCCAGCTTTAACCAGAGAAGAAAGACCTTGGCGAATGGACTTAAGAATTCCCCAGAGCTTACTCTTTCAAAGGAAGAGATTGAAAGCGGTATTGAGAAGCTGGGCGTTGATAAGAATATCAGGGGCGAAGCCCTTACTCTTGAGCAGTTTGCAAGGCTTAGTGATATTTTATCTGAAAAATAAGTGTAATAATAAAATTAACCGCTCATATACTATAATGCGGCGTAGCGATAGGTGCCGGCATTAGGGAGGAGCGGTTTTTTTATGTCAGAATATAAGCGTTTGGTTTCTTACTTATTCGCCTATAATAAGGGGATTAAGGATAAAAATGTGGGCTTTGTTAAGGCGGAGTGTAAAAATGGACTGATTAAGCTATGGGTAAGCTTTAAGTGGGCAGCAGCACAGGCTGAGGAGCTTTGTGTGCATTTTTTTGTACGCAGAGAGGACATGATTGTAGGGCTTGAGATTGGAAGGGTAAGGCTGGAGAATGGAAATGGAGAATACAAGGGAAGTTGTGGTGAGCAGGAGTTGCCGGTGAGCTTTGGAGAGATATGCGGTATATACATAAAGGGAATGGAGAGCTTATTTGTGAGCCAGTGGGATGATCTGGAGTTTAATGCAGATAAGCTTATAGATATCAGAGATTATCAGAGGAATATGGAAGAGTATCAGGAAACGGCGGAGAATAGTAAAGAGCAGGTGGAAGATGCACAAATGGCAGAAAGACAGGAATCAGAGCAGCAGAAAACAGAGCCGCAGTTAAATATATGGGAAATGCCTATAAAAGAGTCTATATACGTTCAAGAACTGCAAAGTAATTATGAGAATCAGGAAGAATGGACAGAAGCTATAGCAGGCGAAGAAACAGAAGACGAAGAAATAGAAGAAGCAGAAATGGAAAATATAGTAGAGGTCGAAAATGAAAACAGGAACTCCTGGGATGAGCTTTTTGAAAGCAGAACAAAAGTTGATTTGTTTTCGGATGATGATATATATGATTGTGTTGAAATTGCTCCACAGGATATTCTGATGCTTCCACAGGAAGCAGGGCGAATGATGACAAACAGCTTTTTAAATCATGGCTTTTTTAATTTTCGTCATCTCATTCTTGGAAAAAAATATAATGAAGAGGGCAAACCCCGGCTTATTGTCGGCGTTCCGGGAGTGTATAACAGAAGAGAGAAAATGACGGCAAATATGTTTGGCTTTGAAAAGTTCAAATTCAGCATGAGAAGTGATGTGAGAATGAATCACTTTGGGTATTGGTATAAAGAATTCTAAGGGGAATAAGCATTTTGACACCATGACAGCTATCGTGTATAATGTGTGGGAGACTATAAAGGATGTATTTCAAAGGAGAAGCGTGGTATGTATTTTCAGTATGAAACGGAAAATCTTATACTTAAGGTGCTGGATGAGAGTTACAAGAGTATGGTTTTACGTTTTTATCTGGAAGGAAATCATTTTTTTGGTCAGGTAGAGCCGAGACGTCCGGAGGATTTCTTCTCGGCGGAATATCAGGGAAAGCTTTTAAGCTATGAAATGAAAAGTTTTCTTTCGGGCTCGATGGCAAGATATCACGTTTTTGAAAAGGATAACCAGGATAAAGTAATCGGAACAATATCACTTAGAGATATAAAAAAGGGGGCATTTTGTTCAGGAACCATAGGGTATAAGCTTTTGCCGGAATATACGGGGAGAGGCTATGCAACCCAGATGGTAAAGGCAGTTACCTATGCTGCCTTTAAAGAGGATAATCTGCATCGTATTAATGCATATGTTCAGCCTGATAATTACGCATCAATTAAGGTGCTGGAAAAGGTTGGATATGAAAAAGAGGGGCTCGCAAGGCGTATGATAAGAATTAATGGAGAATGGAAGGACCATTTTTTGTATGCCTGTGTTAATTATTCGGATTAGATGAGGTAATAATGAACAGAATTGAAGAAAATACAGATATAAAATACATGAAGGAAGCAATTAAGCTGGCAAAAAGGGCAGCAAGGCTTAATGAGGTTCCCATAGGCTGTGTGATTGTATATGACGGCAAAATAATTGCAAGAGGCTACAACAGAAGGAATACGGATAAGAGTACCTTGGCACATGCCGAGATAGCTGCAATTAAAAAAGCAAGCAAAATAATAGGAGACTGGAGGCTTGAAGAGTGTACCCTGTATGTTACGCTGGAGCCTTGTCAGATGTGTGCAGGAGCTCTGCTTCAG
>JAZQLB010000002.1:0-8115 GCA_045542475.1 Lachnospiraceae bacterium
GGCGTTATATCATGTAAAGCAGAGTGGAAAATGCGGTTATTATTTCTACAATCATGGTGTTGATAATGCAGAACGGAAGAAATCTGTTGATTTGGAGAAGCTGGTATTTAATTTAAAGCAGCAGGGCTCTTACAATGGCGCATTAAGTGTTGAATACAGGGAATTTGCCAAGATATATGATTTTGTCCGGCATTTGGGAGACAGATACGAATATAATATTCAGCTTATTATGATTACACTGGAGTCTGCAAATCACAATAATCTCTATATTGATGAGAGAGAGCAGGCAATGACCTGTATGGAGAAAACTATTCAGGCATCATTACGCTCAGTAGATGTATGTACCAGATTTAGTAGTGAACAGTTTGTAGTTATTCTTATGAACGCACAAAGTGAGGATATCGATATTATAACAAAGCGCATATTTGAGAATTTCTATAAGCTGTATAACCGGAAATTGATACATGTGAATTTTGACGTTGCAGAGCTGGAAGGTGTAAATAAACTTACTTAGGAGAAGCGTATGAAAATAAAAAAGCTTTATGGGTTAAGAATTGTACAATATATACTGAGTGTATTGATGATTCTCTCGTTTTTATTTTTGATATTAGGAGAGATCGTTATGCCGGTTGAAAACAACTGGGAAGAAACCACTTTTCAGATGTTTGAGCCGGAATGGGTGCAAATACTGCCAAATGGTGATGAGGTGCCTGTTACGGTTCCGGGAGAATGTACTGCTAAGCATGGAGAATGGGTGACTATAGCGACTGTACTTTCACAGGAACAGAAGGATACCAGCATTTGTATAAGAAGTATGCAGCAGGATATAAGAATTTATGTAGGGGATGAATTGCGCAAGGAATATTCTACACTTGAAACGCAGCCATTTGGAAAAACAAGTACCATGACATATGTGTTTTTTCAGCTATATGAGGGTGATGCAGGAGCACAGCTTCGTATTGAGTTTATGAGTGATTCGGCATATTCAGGCTATGTGCATGAAATGTATATGGGTGACAGGTCTGATATAGTACATCATTTTTATGGTGTATATGCACCATCGGCAATTGTGGCTGCTTTAATGGTTCTGGTTGGTCTGTTTGTTGTGTGCGGAAGCTTATTTATATTTGTTGTATATAAGAGAAAGGTAGAGCTGATTCATCTTGGAAACGGTATTCTGATTGCAGCTACATGGCTGTTGGTGGAATCTAAGTTTCGTCAGTTTATTTTTCCTAACAGTACTATAGCAATGCTGATGGGATTTTTGCTGATTGCGATATTACCATATCCTTTTTTGTCTTATATTAACAGCATTCAAGGCTACAGATACCAGAAGGTATATTATGTCTTAGGTATTGCGACTGCGGTAAATTATGTGGTGGTTGTTGCTCTGCAGGTGCTGAATATAAAGGATTTCTTTGAGACAATGACATCTTCACATATCATTATCATATTATTAATTCTTACTATGGGAACCACCATAGTAACGGATGTTATAAAAGGGCATGTGAAGGCTTACAGGGAGGCAGCCATAGGCTTTGCGGGCATAATGGTGGCAGGTGTATTTGAAATAACCTTGACATATACAGTTAACGCACAGATTAATGGTATCGCATTATGTATAGGTCTTGTTTTATGGCTTGTGTCAGCCGGATTAAAAACAGTACGTGACTTATATAATATTGAGAAAGAGAAGCAGATTGCTATAGCTGCCAGTCAGTCAAAGGCACAGTTTCTTGCTAATATGTCGCATGAGATTCGTACACCTATTAATACCGTAATCGGTATGAATGAAATGATTCTGAGAGAGAACAAGGATGAAACAATTGAGGAATATGCATATAATATTAAAAGTGCAAGCCGTATGCTTTTAGGGCTTATTAATGATGTTCTTGATTTTTCAAAAATAGAGGCAGGAAAGCTACGGCTGGTAAATAATGATTACTATCTTGCCAATATGCTTAATGATGTAATATTGGGAATTGAGGTCAGGGTAAAACAGAAGAATCTTGAGCTTAAGCTAGATATCGATGAGAAGCTGCCATCAGTATTGCTGGGGGATGAGATTAGAATTAAGCAGATTTTAAATAATCTGTTATCTAATGCCATAAAGTATACAGAAAAGGGTAGTGTCACACTTAGGGCAAAGGGGGCATATAGCGAAGATGGTTTTGGGCTGATACTGGAAGTGGAGGATACAGGAGTCGGAATTAAAAAGGCTGATATGGACAGACTATTTGACAGTTTCGAACGTCTTGAACTGGAAAAGAACAGATACATAGAGGGAACGGGATTAGGTTTAAATATCACCAAGGAACTGGTGAGTATAATGAATGGTAGGATTAGTGTCCGGAGTGAATATGGAAGCGGAAGCTGTTTTACTGTTACAATTCCACAGCAGATAGTTAATGCAGAGGCTATGGGACAGTTAGAACAAAAACGCAGACATAGTCAGGAAGATATTGCTTCTAAGGAAAAATACCTGTGTATACCGGACTCCAGAATTTTGGTTGTGGATGACACGAAAATGAATCTTGTAGTTATTAAAGCTCTTTTAAAACGAAATCAGGCGCAGCTTGATACAGCATCAGGTGGAAATGAATGTCTGGAAAAAACAAAGGAGCAAAAATATGATTTGATTTTAATGGATCATATGATGCCGGAGCCGGATGGGGTGCAGACCATGCATATGATACGGGCGGACGGTGAAAATTTGAATAGGGAGACTCCGATAGTTGTTTTAACAGCCAATGCCATTGAGGGCATGAAGGAGCAATACCTTAAGGACGGATTTTCGGATTACCTTGCAAAGCCGGTTGAGGCAGAGGATTTGGAGAATATACTTTCTAAGTTCCTTGCTGTAGAAAAATAATATATATGTCGGACTGTAAGCAGCCGTATATTTATGAATAATTAGTAAAGCAAAAAAAGGCTTCCGCATAAACGGAAGCCTTAAATATTACAATTATCTGTTAAGGATTAACTTGGTTAATTCTACAGGGTCAACATACTTGCCATCCTTGTATACTCTCATGTTACCAGAAGCGATTTCATCAATTAAGATAACCTCATCATTGTTGAAACCGAACTCGAACTTGATATCCCAAAGGTCAAGACCGATTGACTTTAAGTCATCAGCAACAATCTTAGTAATCTTTAATGTCTGCTCCTTCATGCTGTCAAACATTTCCTTAGACATAACGCCTAAAGCTGCAAGACCTTCGCTTGTTACAAGTGGGTCGCCCTTAGCATCGTTCTTGAATGTACACTCTACATAGCCGCCCTCTAATGGTGTGCCATCCTCAATGTACTCACCGTATCTGCGGATAAAGCTTCCTGTAGCTACAAGACGGCAGATAACCTCAAGGCCATGGCCGAATACAGTTGCAGGGAGAACTTCCATAGTAGCCTCGTCTACATTAGCACTTACATAGTGTGTCTTAATTCCAGCTTCCTTTAATAATTCAAAATAGTGGATAGATGTCTGTAAATTAGCCTTACCGATACCCTCGATTGTTAAGCCTACTGAATTCTCGCCTGGATCGAAAACTCCGTCCTTACCTGTACAATCATCCTTGAATTTTAAAAGTACGTTACCGTTATCAAGACTATATACGTTCTTAGTCTTTCCTTCATAAATCTGCTTCATTTTAATTCTCCTCCTGCGTCTGGAAATTTAAATGTAAAAATCTAACACAGATACTTTATCACATTATGAGCCGATTGACAATCAACTTTTTTTCCAAGATGACAAGAAATTTATTCTAATTTTATAGTACTAATTCACAATATGTTTGCGTTATGGAATTCTATCGGTTATAATACATTGTGCGATTTTAAAGTTTAAAAGTATTAAAGTGTGTTTTTGGAGGATTTATGCAAAGAGAGAAGCTTGGAAGCCGTTTGGGTTTTATATTACTTAGTGCAGGCTGTGCCATAGGAATAGGAAATGTATGGAAGTTTCCATACATGGTAGGACAGTACGGAGGAGCGGCATTTGTACTTATATATGCTTTCTTTCTGCTGGTGCTCGGAATTCCTGTTATGACCATGGAATTTGCAATGGGAAGAGCAAGCCGTAAGAGCCCTGTCAAGCTGTATCAGGAGCTTGAGCCTAAGGGCAGCAAGTGGCATATACACGGGATTGTGTGTATGGCAGGTAATTATATTCTTATGATGTTTTATACTAACGTGGCAGGCTGGATGCTGCGTTACTTTGTGGATATGGCATCAGGTAAGCTTGTGGGGGCGGATGCGGCAGGAATTGAGACTGCATATAATAATATGTTAGCAGAGCCTCATAGCATGATATTATATATGGGAATTGTTGTAGTAATAGGCTTTTTGGTATGTTCAATTGGTGTACAAAAGGGACTTGAAAGAATTACTAAATGGATGATGCTTTTGCTTCTTGGAATAATGGTGATATTGGCAGTAAACAGCATTTTCTTAAAGGGAGGAATGGAAGGTCTTAAGTTCTATCTTCTTCCTGATTTTAATAAGGTGAGCGAACTGGGAACCGTTAATGTCATCGTTGCAGCCATGAATCAGGCGTTTTTTACATTAAGCCTTGGGATGGGAAGTATGGCTATATTCGGAAGCTATATAGGCAAGGAACGTGCCCTTATGGGTGAGGCTGTTAATGTGGCAGTGCTTGATACCCTTGTGGCATTTACTTCAGGACTTATTATTTTCCCTGCATGCTTTGCTTATAATGTGCAGCCGGATAGCGGACCAAGCCTTATATTTATTACGCTTCCTAATATATTCAATAATATTGCTTTTGGCAGGGTGGTTGGAAGTCTGTTCTTTGTATTCTTGTCCTTTGCGGCGTTATCTACCGTATTTGCGGTATTTGAGAACATTATTTCCTGCTGTATGGATTTATTTGGCTGGAGCAGAAAAAAGACCTGTATTATTAATACAGTAGTGATGTTCATATTGTCATTGCCTTGTGTATTAGGCTCTAATATATTAAAAGGTATAAAGCCTCTTGGAATGTCGATAATGGACTTTGAGGATTTTGTGGTAAGTAATCTTATATTACCTCTTGGCTCACTTGTGTTTGTAATATTCTGTGTTACACGCTACGGCTGGGGCTGGAAAAAATTTGTTGACGAAGCTAATGAGGGTAAGGGGCTTAAGGTTGCAGGCTGGATGAGAGGTTATATGACCTTTGTTCTGCCGGTGGTTTTAGTGGTATTGTTTGTAATGGGAATTGTATAAAATAAGAAATGCTTTTTTAAAAATTAGCAGACTGATTAGAAAAGACCTTTTATAAGTTATTTGGGGCATATGCGATGAAATATTAATGTATATGTCATTAATAGCTTATAAAAGGTCTTTTTCTCTGGTGTTTCTTATTCAGTTGGAAGTCCGGCGTTGAAATCACTTATCAGCCGGTAAATTAGTAAAAATTATGCTTCTCTGTCAAGGCGCTCTTTCATTAAGAGTGTCACCAGATAAACAATCACTGCATACAGGAGTGCAAGCAGGCTGGCTGCAAGATGAGGACCAATGCTCCTAGGTAAATCCAGTCGTGCCAGAACAACAACTCCCTGAACAAGAGAGATAATCAGCCCGTTTGGTATTATTGTTTTATGTACAAAATCAATAATCTCATATTTAGTATTTTTGCCGGATAATAATACCTCAGCAATCGATAATACAGATAAAATCAGCAACGAAATAAAATCAAAAAAATTCGCTATTGATAGAAAGACATCATTATAGATTAAAATGGGTGTTATCAGGGTAACAAATATCATTATAATACCTACAATTATCTGTAGTTTATTATTCTTAAGGTTCAGTTTATTTTCCTTCATAAGATTCATTATATTTTCCTCCGCTTTAGCAGAATAGTCTGTATCTGATAAACGATTACCGGATAAGAGTTCATTGACATTGATATTAAGAGCCTCGCACAGCGATTCAAGATAGGTAATGTCAGGAATGCCGTTCCCGCACTCCCACTTAGAAATAGTCTTATCGCTAATTCCCATTCGCTTTGCCAGCTCCTTTTGCGTTAGCCCTGACTGCTTTCTTGTATCTGCTATAAATTGTCCTATTTTTTCCTGATTCATTATTAATTCTCCTTGTCATAATTATAAAACCACATGCAGCTTATACAATTACTTTAATAAAGAGCGTCATAGAATTCAATCCCTAATGCGTAGAGTGGGCTCTATTATTTGCGTAGAGCTTTTGTAACCCTAACCCATACTGCCAGCAAATGGCAAATAAAAGACATAAACCTCATATACAGCGACTGGAATTTCTACGACAGATTCTACACCAAATAAATAAAAGCAGCTACTTACATTCATTATGCTGAATAAATCAGTATAACAAACGTAAGTAGCAGCTTTTGTGTGTTACACATAATTAAGTAAATCCATCCAACCAACAACGTCCAGCCATTATCCCGTATCTAACAGAGTCCATTTGAAGGACGTCCGTACTTAGCGAGGTCTTTTCGAGCTTAGTACGGCTACGCCCTTCAATGAGCGAGAGCGTGGCTCTGTTGGATATGGGATTGTGACTGGACGTGTCCGGGTTGATATATATTTACTTACTTATCAGTAATCTCGCTATGCAGCTCCTGAAGTGACTTAACCTCACTATCTCCATGATTCTTAAGATAATGAATACCATCAGCAGTAGCCTTAGCTGCCGCCATAGTTGTCATGTAAGGAATCTTAGCCTTAATGGCTGCCTTACGAAGGTAGCTGTCGTCGTTTACGCTGTCCTTGCCGGCAGGAGAGTTAATAATTAACTGAACCTGACCGTTAGTAATTACGTCTAAGGTGTTAGGACGTCCGCCGTCTGAGAGCTTCTTAATCTTCTCAGCAGGAATTCCGGCAGCTACAATTGTGTCGTAGGTTCTGCCTGTTGCGAGAATCTTAAAGCCATCATCTGAAAGGCTCTTAGCAACCTCAGCAACTTCAGCCTTATCCTTGTTATTAACTGAGATAAGAACTGTACCCTCAAGTGGAAGCTTCGACTGTGTAGCCTCCTGTGCCTTGAAGAAGGCTTCACCATATGAAGCAGATAAGCCTAATACCTCACCGGTAGAACGCATCTCAGGTCCGAGAAGTGGGTCAACCTCTGGGAACATATTGAATGGGAATACAGCCTCCTTAACACCATAGTTAGGGATGTTCTGCTCCTTAAGTGCAGGAACAGGAGAAGGCTTGCCTGTAAGCTCAGAGGTAATAATCTCTGTAGCAAGTGGTACCATGCGGATATTACATACCTTAGATACCAATGGAACTGTACGTGAAGCTCTTGGGTTAGCCTCAAGCACATATACCTTATCATTCTCGATTGCGTACTGCATGTTCATAAGACCCTTAACGTGCATTTCCTCGGCAATCTTTCTTGTATATTCTTTAATAGTTTTAACATTCTCCTCAGAAATGTGAACTGATGGAAGGATACAAGCAGAGTCACCTGAGTGAACACCTGCAAGCTCGATGTGCTCCATAACAGCAGGTACGAATGCATGTGTACCATCGCTGATGGCATCAGCCTCACACTCTAAAGCATGATTTAAGAAACGGTCAATGAGGATTGGTCTGTCAGGTGTTACACCAACAGCAGCTCTCATATAGCCTGCCATACTCTCATCATCATACACAACCTCCATACCACGTCCGCCAAGAACGTATGAAGGACGAACCATTACAGGGTAGCCAATCTTGTTAGCAATCTCAACAGCCTCATCAACTGTTGTAGCCATACCAGACTCAGGCATTGGAATCTCAAGCTTCTCCATCATCTCGCGGAATAAATCTCTATCCTCTGCAAGGTCGATAACTGATGGAGCTGTACCAAGAATCTTAACGCCGTTCTTCTCAAGGTCAGCTGCAAGGTTAAGTGGTGTCTGACCACCAAACTGTGCAATAACACCAAGTGGCTTCTCCTTCTTGTAGATGCTAAGAACATCCTCAAGAGTAAGCGGCTCAAAGTATAACTTATCTGATGTATCATAGTCAGTTGAAACTGTCTCTGGGTTACAGTTTACAATGATTGTTTCAAAGCCAAGCTTCTTAAGAGCAAGTGAAGCATGAACGCAGCAGTAGTCAAACTCGATACCCTGACCGATTCTGT
>JAZQLB010000003.1:0-11016 GCA_045542475.1 Lachnospiraceae bacterium
GTCAGCAGCAACCCAGACAACAGTTCTTAATGTGGAATACGGCGGAATGAATGACTGCTTATATCAGCTCTACAGTCATACATTGTCAGAGAATCATTTGGCGGCGGCACATAGCTTTGATGAAATGACATTATTTGATGCACTTTATAATGGTGAGGATGTATTAAACGGCAAGCATGCCAACACAACCATTCCTAAGATTATCGGTGCTTTAAACAGATACATGGTATTAGGCGAGGGTGAGGAATATTATTTACAGGTTGCAGAGAACTTCTGGGAAATTGTAGTAAATAATCATACATATGTAACTGGTGGAAACAGTGAGTGGGAGCATTTTGGCGAGGCAAACGTACTGGATGCAGAGAGAACCAACTGTAATTGCGAGACCTGTAACACCTATAACATGCTTAAGCTTTCAAGAGAGTTATTTAAAATAACAGGTAATGGTAAATATGCGGATTATTATGAGAGTACCTTTATTAATGCCATTTTATCATCTCAGAATCCAGAAACCGGAATGACCACATATTTCCAGCCGATGGCAACAGGTTACTTTAAGGTATACAGCACACCTACCATGCATTTCTGGTGCTGTACAGGCTCAGGGATGGAGAATTTCTCTAAGCTTAATGATAGTATTTACTATAAGGATGCAGCAGGCGTATATGTAGGCAGATATACTTCATCAAAGCTTACCAGTGAGGAGTTAAATCTTGTGCTTACACAGGAGAGCGATATTCCTAATATAGATACAGTTAAGTTTATGGTTAATACAATTAATGGTGATACTACAGAGGCAGATATCGTTCTCAGAGTTCCGGACTGGTGCCTTGGTGAGCCGGTCGTTACAATTAACGGCAACACAGTAGATGTTGAGGTGCTAAATGGCTTTATACGTCTTGCAGATACATGGAATAACGGAGATGTGATTGAGTATACAATGCCTTTAGGTGTGGTAGTATATGATTTACCTGATAATGAAAATGCTGTTGCATTTAAGTATGGTCCTGTAGTATTAAGCGCTAACCTTGGAAACACAGATATGGAAACAGGAACAACAGGCGTTAATGTAACTATTCCATCCCTTGATTCTTCGATTAGTGATGTGATTACCATTACTGACAGAACAATTGAAGAGTGGCTTGAGAATATTAATGTGAATCTTGTAAGAGCAGAGGGAACATTGGAGTTTACTCTTAAGAATACTGACAGGGATTTAGTATTTTCACCTCACTATATGCAGTATCAGAACAGATACGGAATTTATTTTAAGCTGGCAGATGCAAATACTGTGGTAGAAGAAGATGAGAATGACAAATATGAGGTAATTGACAGTCTCCCGGTAGCTAATGACCAGTACGAATTTTCACATAATCTTGAGGCAGACCTTTCATCAACGGGTATGCATAAGGGCTTAAATTACAGAGATGCAGCCTCAGGCGGCTTCTTTAGCTATAATATGGCAGTTGATAATAGTGTAACCAATTATCTGGTTGTAAAATATTTCAGCGGCGATGCGGGCAGAAGCTTTACAATTCTTATTGATGGAGAGGTACTTGAAGAGGTAGTACTCGAAAATGTAAATCCTGATAATTTCTATGATGTATACTATGAGCTTACGGCAGATATGATAGACGGGAAGGAGACTGTTACAGTAACCTTTGAAGCAAGCGGTAATGGCTATGCTGGTGGTATATTTGAAAAGCTTAGTATTGTGAAGGATAAGGAATAATATCGGAGTAATGGAAAAGAGATTTTCTGCTATGTATTAATGTGATTAGCAGAAGGTCTCTTTTTTACTGGCTCTGTTGGAATGTAGTGTTAAAGGTACTAATTAATTGGCTTATTTGGAAGGCTTTTTTTAAATATATCTGTATTGTAAAATTAAAGCATCATAAAACTAAAGAGGAGATATAATGGGAGGCAGAATAAGAACAATAGTAAGTGATAAGGAAAGAATATATAAAATTGTAAGATGGCGTTCTATATTGTGGAGCGGTATTATGGCATATGTTTTTGTGAATAATTTTGAATGGAAGACCAATCCATTAGGCTTATTACCGTTCACTATTTTCGTCCGGTCATTTGCAGATATAGTAAGAAACCACACCTGCCATAACAGAAATCAAAAAGGATATGCCCGATTTTCCTAAAGACTTTTTCGTTTTGCTATGATAAAATATTGAAGTATATTTTTACGGAAAAGATTAGAGCGTGGAGGGTTTTATGAACGAAAAGAAGAAGAGCAGCTTTAGCGGCTCATTAGGATTCGTGCTTGCGGCGGCAGGCAGTGCAGTCGGACTTGGAAATATCTGGAGATTTCCGTATCTGGCAGCAAAGGATGGCGGTGGATTATTCTTACTTGTGTATGTCGCACTGGCATTCACATTTGGTTTTGTACTTTTAACAACTGATATAGCTATTGGAAGAAAGACTAAGAAGAGTGCATTATATGCTTTTGGGGCAATTAATAAAAAGTGGAAGCTTTTAGGTTTATTGACTTTCCTTGTTCCGGCTGTGATTATGACATATTATTCTGTTGTAGGTGGTTGGATTGTTAAGTATTTAGTAGTATATCTTACAAATGGGGGCGCGCAGGCTGCACAGGACGGTTATTTCACTTCATTTATTACATCACCTGTTGCGCCTATTGTATTCATGCTTATATTCCTTGCTGGAACCTCTGCTATTGTATACTGTGGTGTTGAAAAGGGTATTGAGAAGTTTTCAAAGATTATCATGCCTGGTTTATTAATCGTAATTATTATTATAGGAGTATTTTCACTTACACTTACACATACGGATGCTAATGGTAATACAAGAACAGGTATTGATGGTCTTCTTGTATATATCGTTCCTAATTTTGACGGACTTACAGTGTCTAAGTTTATTGGTATAGTAATGGATGCCATGGGACAGCTATTCTATTCGCTTAGCGTTGCCATGGGAATTATGATTACATATGGCTCATACGTTAAGGATGATGTAGACCTTAATAAATCAATTAGAAATATTGAAGTTTTTGATACCTTGGCGGCATTCCTTGCGGGACTTATGATTATTCCTGCTGTATATGTATTTATGGGAACAGAGGGAATGGCTCAGGGAGCTAGTCTTATGTTCGTGTCTTTGCCAAAGGTATTTGAGACAATGGGATTTGCAGGAAAGATTGTAGGACCTGTATTTTTTGTAATGGTTCTTTTCGCGGCACTCACCTCAAGCGTATCCATTATGGAGACACTTGTTGCAAGCTGTATGGAAAGATTTAATAAATCACGTAAGATAGTCAGCCTTGTAATGACAGTTATTTATGCGGTGGCAGCAGTAGTTATCTGCCTTGGCTATAATGTATTCTACTTTAAGCTTAAGCTTCCAAACGGCACAGTCGGACAGCTTCTTGATGTTATGGATTACTTAAGCAATTACTTAATGATGCCTATTATTTCAATTCTTACATGTATCTTAATTGGTTGGATAACCAAGCCTAAGTACCTGATTGAAGAGATTGAAAAGGGAAGTAAGGGCTTTAAACGTAAGGGTTTATATACGGTGATGTTAAGATATGTTGCACCGGTTATGTTACTTGTACTATTCCTTAGTGCACTTGGATTGTTCTAAAAAGAAATGGTTTTATTGACAATTATATTTGGTTAATATGCGTAATCATATTAAAGCCTCTTGCTCAATTAATAAGAAGGATTGGGCAGGGGCTTTTTGTTTTGCTCCGGTTGCGTAAACTCGCTTAGAAAAGCTATGCGAAGTTGTTACTTTAATATGGTATTTATGGGAAGAATTTGCTATAATATATTCAGTGTTTATAAGGAATTTTCACACAATATTTTCATGGAATATTTTTAGAGGGAATTTCACAGAAAGAGAGGTATTTAAATGGGTGACTATCTATCGCAAGTGAATTCAGGAGCATTTTACCTGATTGTTGCATTAATAATGGGCTACATTACAATAATGTGTTTTGTATTTCTGATTAAAAGCTATAGGGCTGGTATTAAGATAGGAATGGACAGGAAGCTGCTTAAGAAAACCATAATGTCCAGTGCTACCTTTACGTTATTACCATCAGTAAGCATTCTGCTTGGAGTGGTCGCACTTAGCGGGACCTTAGGTGTTCCCTTTTCCTGGCTTAGACTGTCTGTGATAGGTTCACTGCAGTATGAGCTTAATGTGGCAGAGATTGCAGCACAGAGTGCAGGACTTAGCGGACTTCGTGTGGATGAGATGAATATAGGGATGTTTGTGACAGTTGCACTTGTTATGACAGTTGGTATTCTTGGAGGTCTTATATTCTGTATTTTCTTACTTAAAAAATATATGGGAAAGCTTCAAAAATCGCCTAAAAAGGCTGCTGATAATAATCAAAGCAGTAAGCCGGGCTTCGGTGCACATGCCACAACTGCCATGTTTATAGGTCTTTGTGGAGCTTTTATCGGGGCATATGTTGGAAAAGCAATACCAAGAGTGGGCTCGGATGTAATGCCGCTTGTAGTAGCGTTAATAGCAGCAGGAGTAATGGCAGTATTTGAATATTTTATTCAGAAAAAGGGTAAGGCTTTTCTTGAGAATTTCAGCCTTGCAATAAGTATGCTTGTTGCAATGGCAGGTGCAGTAATTATAGGTTTATTCTAAGAAAGGAGGCTCATATGGAAAATAAAGAAAATATAGGTTTAACAGATGAACAGCAGGAGCAGTTTTTTAAAGAATTCAATAATGGGCTTCATCGTCTTGGCAGAATAATGCTTATTTCAGCTATAATACTGCTTGTGGCAGTTCCTTTTGTTGTGGGCTTAATAAATGATGTGTCACCGAGCTTAAATGGATTTCTGGCAGGAATTGCCAAGGTAGCGATAATATATTATCCTATGTCTTTGGTGGAATTTTTAATATATACACCGATGCTGGGAGTGGGAGGAAGCTATATTGCATTTTTAACGGGAAATGTAACCAATATGAAGATTCCTGTTGCCATGAATGCTAAGGAAATTGCGGGAACACAGGTAGGGACACCAGAAAATGAGATTATCTCTACACTCAGTACTGCTACAAGTGCCATTGTTACAACCTTGGTAATTGTAATTGGAGTTATAATGCTTGTGCCATTACAGCCTGTATTGCAGAGTGAGACACTTTTACCTGCTTTTAATAATGTGGTTCCTGCCTTATTTGGTGCACTGGGACTTAAATATTTTATTAAGAGTCCGAAGATAGCGGTTATTCCGGTATTATTTATGATAATATTATGTATTTTTGTACCATCCATGATTAATGAGACCAGCACAATGATGATTCCATGTGGGGGGCTGGCCTTACTCATTGGTTATGTTTTATTTAAGAAAGGTAAATTGTAGGTGGTATTATGGGAACTGTAGCATTAACTGTAATCGTTTTATTGGCTGGGTTAGCAATATTTGTGGTGGTACTTGTGCTTCAGGCAGTATTACTTAAGTCTACACCTGCAAAGAATGCCAAAGTGAATTTGGATAATAGTGAACGTGCCATTGAATATGGCAGGCGTTTATCTATGATGGTGCAGAAGGAGACGGTTTCCGGCAGATATGATTCTGATAGAGGCAAATTTTATGAATTTCATAAGCTTCTTGAGGGAATGTTTCCAAATCTTCATAGAGAATGTGATAAGCATGAGTTTAATGGAAGTATTCTTTTTAAATGGAGTGGAAAGGGAACACATGCACCAATACTTTTAATGAGCCATCAGGATGTGGTTGAAGCAAAAGGAAAATGGGAGCATGAACCGTTTTCAGGGGATATTGATATTGAAGGGAGAGTATGGGGACGAGGAACAGTGGATACTAAGGCAAGTCTGTTCTGTATTCTGACAGCTGTTGAAGAGCTGATTGCATCAGGCTATAAGCCGGAAGGTGATGTATATGTGGCAAGCAGCTGTACTGAGGAATGGGGTGGAGAAGGAGCACCATTAACAGTTAAATATCTAAAGGAGCAGGGAATTAAGCTTGCTTATGTTTTGGACGAGGGTGGAATGATTATTGAGGAACCTATTGCCGGAGTTAAGGGAGTCTACGGAATGGTAGGTGTGCTTGAAAAAGGGTGTGGAGATATTAAGTTCATTGCCAGAAGTAAAGGCGGACATGCCAGTGCACCAGCGAAAAATACACCACTTGTACGTCTTGGGCAATTTATGGCAGAGGTGGATAAGCATTATCCGTTTAGAAGTGAATTTAATCCTACTGTAATAGAAATGTTTAGAAGACTAGCACCAAATATGAGCTTTGGAATGAAGCTTGTGTTTGCTAATATAGGTATTTTTAAGCCACTTCTTAAAAAAATTCTCCCAAGTATAAGCCCGGCAGCCGGAGCCATGCTTCATACCAGTATAGCTTTTACTATGGCAAAGGGGGCAGATGGACCTAATGTACTGCCAGAGGAAGCCTGCGTAACAGCTAATATGAGATTTATACCACATCAGGATGCGGATGAGAGTGTGGAAATAATTACGAGACTTGCAAGGAAATATGAGCTTGAAACAGAGCTTATCCGTAAGGAGACAGCATGTCCTGTGGTAGATTATAAGAGTGAGTATTTTAAGCAAATCGAGGCTGTAATGGCAGAGGTTTATCCGGGCGTAGGTATAAGTCCTTATGCCATGACTGGGGCTACGGATGCAAAGTATTATGGTGAGGTCAGCAATTGCTGCCTTAGATTTGCACCGTTGTATATTAATGGGCAGCAGTATGCCAGCATACATGGAATAAATGAAAATATATATCAGGGAACACTTCCGGCAGGAGTGGATTTTTATAAAAGAATGATAGAATTAAGTTAGATGAGGTACATATGAAATACGATTTTATAACAATAATGGACAGAACAGGAAAGGATGCCATCGCAGTTGATGTTATACCCTTTGACGGGGCTGAGGTTAAGGCCGGGTTTGATGTGATTCCAATGTGGGTGGCGGATATGAATTTTCCTACATGTCCCACTATTATTGAAAGCATTAAGGCGAGAGTGGAACATCCGGCATTCGGATATTTTGAGCCTTCAAAGGAGTATTATGACAGCATTATTAACTGGCAGAAAGCGCGTAATGGCATAGAGGGGATTGCGGCAGAGAATATTGGCTATGAAAATGGAGTGCTTGGCTGTGTAGCAGCCGCAGCACAGTCATTTACAGCTCCGGGAGAGGCGGTGCTGTTACATTCACCTACATATATTGGTTTTACCCATGTATTCGAGGACAATGGAAGGAGAATTGTTCTTAGTGAGCTTAAGAAGGATGCCGAGGGCGTATGGCGCATGGACTATGAGGACATGGACAGGAAGCTAAAGGAGAATAAAATACATCTGGCAGTATTCTGTTCTCCGCATAATCCAACCGGACGTGTGTGGGAGCAGGAAGAAATCGAAGCTGCCATGGAAGTTTATAAAAGAAATAACTGCATAGTAATCTCCGATGAAATCTGGTCAGATTTAATATTGAAGGATTATAAGCATATACCAACTCAGAGTGTGTCAGAAGATGCCAAGAACCGTACCATTGCAATCTACGCACCATCTAAAACCTTTAATCTGGCGGGCCTTATTGGGTCTTATCATATTATTTATAACGAGTATTTGAGGGACAGAGTGTGTAAGCAGTCTGCATTAAGTCATTATAACAGTATGAATGTGCTGTCAATGCATGCACTGATTGGTGCTTATAAGGCAGAGGGCAGCGAATGGGTGGATGAGCTTCGCAAAGTTCTGACAGATAACGTGGATTTTGCCTGTAATTATATAAAGGAGTATTTTGAGGGCATAGAGCTGTCAAAGCCTCAAGGGACATATATGTTATATCTTGATTGCAAGGAATGGTGTGAGAAAAAAGGAATTACTCTTGATGAGCTGATTAAGGCAGGAATCAGCGTAGGAGTAATCTGGCAGGATGGCAGACCATTTAACAGGGATTATACAATAAGGATGAATCTGGCATTGCCGAAGGTGAGAGTCGAGGAGGCATTTGACAGGCTGAGAAGATATGTTTTTGTATAATAATATAACTGACACAGGCGCTTGATCTAAAAAACGGAAATTTTCACACTTATACTGACCTATTAATATGGACTATAATTAAAAAAGAGACTACTATTAAGAAAAAATAGAAATGGAGATTAGGTATGTCAGAGGTAAAGATGATTAGTAAGCCAATATCATTAAACAGTTTTAAGGTTAATGATGATTTCTGGAAGGCAGAGATGGAGCTGGTTCGTAAGGAGGTTATTCCTTATCAGTGGGAGATTTTAAATGACCGGGTTAAGGATGCTGCACCTAGCTTCTGTATGCGTAATTTTAAGATTGCAGGAAAGCTTATGAAGGAGAAGCGTGAGAAGGGAGCTGCTTTTGAGGAACCAAAGTATACCTTCCGTGGATTTGAGGCACTTCCTGAGGATATGAATAATTTAGAGGATAAGTTCTATGGCTTTGTTTTCCAGGACAGTGATTTTGCCAAGTGGATTGAGGCTGTGGCATACTCGCTTATGAATCATCCTGATAAAGAGCTGGAGGAGATTGCAGACGGTGCTATTGATATTGTATGTGCTGCTCAGCAGGAGAATGGTTATCTTGATACATATTATATAATTAACGGTATGGATAAGATTTTTACTAATCTAAGAGACCATCATGAATTATATTGCTTTGGACATCTTACAGAGGGCGCGGTGGCATACTATAAGGCAACTGGCAAGGATAAGCTTCTTAAGGCAGCCATGCGTTTTGCTGATTTCATTGATAAGAATTTTGGTTATGAAGAGGGGAAGATGAAAGGCTATCCGGGACATGAGATTGCAGAGATGGCGTTGGTTCGTCTCTACGAGGTAACAGGCGAGGATAAGTATCTTAACCTTAGTAAGTTCTTCTTAGACGAGAGAGGAAACAAGCCATATTACTTTGAAACAGAGGAGCATCCTAATCCAACAGGACATCAGTATCATCAGTCACACTTACCTGTAAGAGAGCAGGAGGAGGCTACGGGACATGCAGTAAGAGCTGTGTATCTGTACGCAGGTATGACGGATGTCGCAAGACTCTCTGGTGATGAAAAGATGTGGGCGGCGTGTAAGAAGTTGTGGAAGAGTGCAACAAGGGACAAGATGTACATTACCGGCGGAATCGGTGCAACTCATCTTGGCGAGGCATTTTCTTATCCATATGATTTACCAAATGATACAACTTACGCAGAGACCTGTGCATCAATCGGACTTATTTTCTGGGCAAGACGTATGTTAGAGGTTGAGGCAAATTCTGAATATGCGGATGTAATGGAGACTGCACTTTATAATACAGTACTCAGTGGTATGGCACTTGACGGCAAGAGCTTTTTCTATGTTAATCCATTGGAGGTTAATCCGGTGGCTTGCCATCGTGACGAGAGAAAGTTCCATGTTAAGCCTGTAAGACAGAAATGGTTTGGCTGTGCGTGCTGTCCTCCTAACCTTGCGAGAATATTAAGCGCTATTCCAAGCTATGCTTATACAGAGTCTGAGGATACCTTATACATGCATTTATATATTGGTGGTGAGTTTAAGAAGTCTGTTAAGGGCAACGAGGCTGTATTTAATATTAAGTCGGAGTTTCCTTGGAATGGTAATGTTTCCGTTGAATATATAGCAGAGACGTCAGTTGACATGAAGGTGGCGTTTAGAATTCCTCAGTGGTGTAAGAACTACAAGGTAACAGGCACAGAGGACAGGAACACATATGTAGAGAATGGATATTTATATGTGGATGGCACATGGAACAAGGGCGATGCAATTAAGCTTGAGCTTCAAATGGAAGCCAGATTCATGAAGGCTGATTCAAGAGTACGTGAAAATGCAGGCAAGGTAGCTGTAGTAAAGGGTCCTGTTGTGTACTGTGTGGAAGAGGCTGATAACAGTAAGGACTTACATCTCTATAAGGTTAATCCGGCAGCAGGGCTTACTGAGAGCAGTGTGGTTATCGAAGGTCAGAGTTTCCCGGCACTTATTGCTAAGGGGCTTAAGAAAAAGGCTGAGGAGAGCGGAGAACTGTATAATGAGTATACAGAGGATGAATTTGAAGAGGTAAATATTACTTATATTCCTTATTATGCATGGGCCAATCGTGGTGAGAATGAGATGGCAGTGTGGATGAATAAGTAGTGTTTAATATAATTTGATTGAAGAAAGAGGATAGCTTTAAGTTATTTTACAACTTAGGGCTATCCTTTTTTGCATAAATTTTAGCAAGCGAAATGGCGGAATCTGATTAAGTTATAATACTTTTGCAATTCGTAGTAAGGTGTTTTGTTTTTCATGTTCCATATCTTTAATTGTATTGAATAATTCGACTTCTGTTACGGAAGAGGGATTGTGATATTCATTTTCAAGCATATAGTCAAGGGTGGTATCAAGTGCATTACATATGTTTACGAGTAGAGTGAGAGAAACTTTGACTTTGTTAGTTTCGATATTACTGATATGAGAAACGTTTACGTCAGTTATATTAGAGAATTACGAAAATATAGATGTTGAAGATGAAGAATCGGTTGAACAGTCTGTATTGATAGAAGAGGCTTTACAGATGGAAAATGATAAATCTTTAAAAATTATTGCTTCAGGAGTAATGACATCAGTAGTAAAAAAGGAAAAATTCCATTTATTCCAGCGACTGCGCCAATACAAGTAATAGCACAAATAACTTGCTTTGGCATAGATTATGCAAAAACTATAATAAAAATCGTTAAAAATGAAATTTCATTAACAGAGGGGGTAAGAATAATTACTAAGGACGCATTTTCTACTTTTTTTGGTATTTTATCTGATAAAAATGGAAAGATGAGTTTGGATGGAGTTCTTCAGAAATTACCATTTTTAAAGAAGCCATTAGAGTATGCAAAGAAAATTTCTGATTTAGTTCTAATGTTTGTTGGTAATAGAGAAATGCAAGCGCAATGTAAGTTAGAAAGTGGAGAAGATGTTACTTGTAGCAGAGGTATTCAGGAATTGATAAAAAAGTATTAAA
>JAZQLB010000004.1:0-11371 GCA_045542475.1 Lachnospiraceae bacterium
TGTAGTCTCAGGCTCTTTATTTGTCGTATTCTCTTCAGCTTTAGTAGTTCCTCCTATATATATTTCCGGCTCGGTTGAAGCATCCTTACTTCTTATAATAAATATAAGCCCTACCAGAATAATTAATGAAACTGCCATAACTATAATTTTTTTATTCTTTCTTTTTTTCATATAACTTACCTCTTAACATGCATTTTGATTAATTATAGCATATAGAAATAATACCTGCTATATATAAAAAAGATAAAGAAGAGAAGTTCATCACACGCGTTGCATTTCCCTCTTCTTTATCTTTTCTTCTATTATTTACAGCATCTTTGCTCTTAATTCCTCACCACTCATGGCACTAAGATAAGCAGGTGCAATATCAAATACTGTCTTACAGCCTGTCATTCCCTCTGCTTTCATTCTGTACGCAGCTCTTGCATAAGCTACAATAACTGATGATGTGAACTCAGGATTAGAATCAAGCTTTAAGCTGTACTCGATAATATGGCTGTGTTCCTCGTTCCAGCCTGTCTTGCCGCTTCTTATTACAAAGCCTCCATGTGGAATTCCGCTGTGATTCTTTAAAAGCTCCTCCTCTGTAATAAAATTAACTGTTGTATTATAATCTGCAAAGTAGTTAGGCATATTCTTGATTTCTTCTGTAATCTTATCAAGGTCAGCACCCTCTTCAGGAACAACAAAGCATTCTCTTGTGTGCTTGTCCCTTGTAGATAATTCAGGGTTCTTGCCGCTTCTTACAGCCTCAAGAGCTGCCTCTACAGGAACTGTATACTGCTTGCCGTTTGCAACGCCCTCTACTCTTCTGATAGCATCTGAATGCCCCTGACTTACGCCCTTGCCCCAGAAGGTGTAATCATTTCCGTTTGGTAGAATTGCATTAGCATATAAACGGTTAAGTGAGAACATACCAGGGTCCCAGCCTACTGAAATAATGGCAATATTACCATTAGCCGCTGCTGTTTCATTAACATTGGCAAAATGTTCAGGTATTCTTGCATGTGTATCAAAGCTGTCCACAACATTAAAATATTTTGCATACTCTTTTGTCTGCTCAGGAAGGTCTGTTGCACTGCCTCCGCAAAGAATAAGAACATCAATCTCATCCTTCATCTTAACAGCTTCATCAACATGATATACCTTTACACCCTCTGTAAGAATCTTAACTGTCTCAGGGTTACGACGTGTGAATACAGCCACAAGCTTCATATCAGCATTCTGCTTAATTGCACATTCAATACCTCTTCCAAGATTACCATAGCCCATAATACCAATTCTAATCATTTTCATTGCCTCCTAATGATGCATTTTTTGTCCAAAGATATTTTATATCGCTTTGACGATTTAGTCTACTAAAATTTTACTATATGATAAATATTTCCTATAAAGCACTATACTCCAAAAATATCCTCCAGTGCCTTTATTGCCATTATAAGCTTATCCTCCTCCATATCAGAATAATTTATAATAAGAAAGCCCTTAAACAGCTGCTGATTATCAAAGCAGTATTCTGACAGACAGTTAATAAGTATTCCCTGTTCCTTTGCCGCCCATTTTATCTGGGTATCACTAAGCTCTGTTTTGACTCGGAAAAGAAAATGAGTTCCGGCACCGGCTTCTATAATTCTGCCCACTTTATTTAATGATGAGGCACGAAAGAGCTTTCTTATTTTTTCCCTCTGGTGTCTGTAATAATTAATCATACGTCTGATGTGACGTTCAAAATATCCCTTTTCCATAAAGCTTGCCAGTGCATACTGCTCAAAGCCCGATACTGTACAGGAATAGAAATTCATGGTCGCAATATATCTCTCCATTAATTTTTCAGGCAGCACCATATAGCTTATACGCAAGGATGGTACCATCGTTTTTGAAAAATTATTCATATATATTACACGGTGATTACGATCCATGGACTGTAAGGATTGAATTGGTCTTCCCACTATTCTGAATTCACAATCATAATCATCCTCGATAATATATCGTCCTGCTTCCTCTGCCGCCCATGAAAGCAGCTCCTGCCTTCGGGTTATAGGAGTTACTATTCCTATTGGATAATGATGCTCCGGTGAAACATGAACTACATTAGCATCAGTCTCCTTAAGGGCATTTATATTAATTCCATGCTTGTCTATGTCAATATGCTGCCATTTCACACCATGGGCATCATATAGCTTCACAATCTTTTTATATCCGGGATTTTCAATGGCGTATACCGCATCCTTTCCCAAAAGCTGCAACAATCTTCCATACAGATACTCTGTGCCCGCACCTATTATTATATGATCAGGTGATACCTGCATTCCTCTATATCTGTATAAATGCTCCGCAATCTCAATCCTTAACTTCTCAACTCCGTTAAATGGAACCGTTTTAAGAAGAGTTGTGTCATAATCCGTCAAGGTCTCTCTCATAATCTTTGCCCAGCTTGCAAATGGAAAATTATCATAATTAATATTATTAGCCGTAAAATCAGCAAGATATTCCTCTTCCTTGTACCTTGTGGAAAAAGAAGCATAAGCAGAGGTGGCGCTTCCTCCTTTTTCCAGTTTATTAACATAGTAGCCCTTCTTCTCAGCTGAGCTTATATAACCCTCTAATAGAAGCTGGTTGTATGTATTTTCCACTGTCTTAATACTTACCTTAAGATGCTCTGCCATAGCCCGCTTAGACGGAAGTTTCTCCCCTGCCGGTAATATTCCCTGCAAAATATCCTCTTTAATACTTTCATATAGGAATTCATACATGGTACGCTTTCCTCTTTTTGATAGATCGTATGTTAGCATAATCTGGTATCCTCAAATTATTTCATTTTGGTTATTTAAAAGATGTCAGAATTGATTATACTAAAAACATGAACAAAACACAAGTGCTCAAATAAAGGAGGAGAACATAATGGGCGTATATGCAATTACAGGAGCTTCAAGCGGTATTGGAGCAAAGACAAAGGAGCTTTTATTAGAAAGAGGACATGAGGTTATCAACATTGACTTAAAGGGCGGTGACATCTGTGTTAATCTTGCATCCCCTGAGGGAAGACAGGAGGCTATTGATAAGCTTCATGAATTACACCCTGAAGGTCTTGACGGTATGATATGTAATGCCGGTGTATCAGGTGCCTGCGGTAATCTTCCACTTATTATTTCACTTAACTATTTCGGAACAGTTGCTCTTGCAAAGGGCGTATATGACCTTCTTAAGAAAAAAGGCGGAAGCTGCGTAGTAACCGTATCAAATACAATTTCACAGGGTGCAGGCCGTAAGGATATCGTAGATTTACTTAACAATATCGGTGACGAGAAGAGAGTTTTAAGCCTTGTATCTTCAATGGATGAGACTAATCTCTCAGTAGGTAACAGCTTATACGTTTCTGCCAAGTATGCACTTGCAAGATGGGTAAGAAGAGTATCCTCTTCATGGGCAGCAAATGGAGTAAGAATTAATGCCGTTGCTCCTGGAAATGTTCATACAGCCATGACAGCAACCATGAGCACATCAGCAAAGATGGCATTAAATGCACTTCCAATCCCAACCAAGTACGGTCAGGAATGTCTTATGGATTCAGAAGAAATCGCAGAGGTTATCGTATTCCTCTCATCAAAGGCTGCAAGAGGAGTTAACGGAAATATCATGTTCGTAGATGGCGGAACAGATGCACTTCTTAACTCAGAAAAAGTATATTAATAATAGATTAACCGGAATTAACTATAACAATTCAGATTGGAGTAAATTATGAGACCAATAGAAAAATATATCGAGAAAATGGAAAATAAAGACTTCGCAGGGCTTGCAGAGCTGTTCACAAGCGATGGCGTTATCTGCGATTACTGTACTAACTCTGCATCCCAGAGAGAATACCACATCTATGGAAAAGAAGCTATTAACATGTTCTTCCGTAATAAATTCGGCTTCCGCCAGTATTCTATTACCGAGGCAGAGGTTGTTAATGAGACTCAGGCTGAATTTATTGCAAACTTCGGCGGATATAATATTATGGCTATTGCAACTGTAAGAGAAGTGGATGAGAATGGGCTTATAACTAACCTTACTGTTAGACCTAAATAAAGATAAAAACAGACGAGGCGAAAGGGGCTATTTTTAATAGTCTCTTTTGTTTTTTGTGTGGATAACCGGACGAAATCGTCAGACCGGAAGGCTTAGGGGGATAGCTTTTGGCTCCGTTCTACGAATGCGGGATTATCCGCAAGTCGCTAAAAGCTATCCCCCTAAGCCTCCCATTCTGACGATTTCTGGTTATTCTTACCATAAAAGATAATATACAAAAAACAGCCGCCTGTTTACAGCGACTGCTTTGATATCTGTATTTAACGCAGTGTGGATGTTGGTCTTATTACAAGCTTGTATAACCCCCATGCTATTAACAGCATAATGATGCTTATTAAAAGCATTGCAAGTTGAGAGGGAAGGATTGTTGACAGGGCTCCGGCTGCTAATAAAAATCCCATACCTATCAGCATATTTCCTAATATTCCAAACAGGCTGGCTGCGCCCTGCTTGATTACTTCGATTTCGTTTTTCCAGTTAAAATTCACAAACTGTTTGCCAATAAGCATACCAAAGGTACTTGATAAAAATGCCACAGCTGTTGTAACTACAAAGTACAGCAACGCTGTAACCATATTCGGCTTCATGCCAATTATCAGAATAATATTGCATATAAAGGCTGTAGGTATAAGAAGTAACAGGTTAAATATTATCTTGCCCTTATATACATCCTTCATGGCAATCGGCAGGCTCTTTATTATCCAGAAGCTTTTTCCTTCAAGTGATAATGACACTACTGGAGTACAGGTCATGGACAGCACCATTCCAAGCATAAACGGCATTACATTTATCATCATATCACTACCGCCAATTACATCCATCTCACTTGCCATAGTCTCTGTCCCAACAAAAGCCATAGCTATAGTAAGTATAAATGCCATAAGAATTCCCACACCCATATTGGTAATATACACCATGGATGAGGTAAAACGCTTAAGCTCCTTGTATACGATTGCTCCTACAACTGAATTAGCCTCAAGCTTATTCATTTTATATTCAGACCTCTTAGCTCCGGTCATTAAAGCAGTATTAATCCGCTGATATTTACTTGCCACAATACTGACAAATATGTAATACACCACTATTGAAATTAGCAAAAAGAAAATCAGATTAATAATACTCTCATTAATAATTGCCTCCTCAAAAAGCAGGGTCATAGGGTATATTTTATTTAGAATTCCCTTTAAAAATACACCTGCCTCCTCAAGAGTCAGTTCAACATTTCCTGCCTCTTCCACATTCTGCAACAGGGCACTTACGCCAAATATTGCCCCCACAAAAAGAACTGTCAGTATAACCTGCGCCAGCACCTTAAATCTTCTGAATCTTGAACCGATAGCCACAATAATTGCACCGGCTATGGAAGCAAGCGTCATAGGAAGCAGCGGCGACACCAAGGATAATACAATCCAGAAAATATATCCCACCACACTGGTCTGTGCAAAAATCCCATAGCCAATTCCCATTGGCAGCATTACACCCAGACTTATAAAAAGATTTCCCAAATACATATATAGAAATTTACTTGATATAATAGTCTCTGCTTTTATAGGAAGTGCCATAAGCAGGTCATAATCCTTTACCGCAAACAGCACACCATTAGTCTTTATAAAGGTAAAGGTGAGATTAAGAATTGCTGTTAAAGCAAGTGCATATGCAGGAAGTATATTGTACAACCCAAGCTGACCATAACCATATGCCAGACCAAAGCTATATGCCACCACAGCCAAGGCAACAATAATCCACGCAACACATACCAGAATACTCTTAGCTCTCGCCCTTGCATCCTTCTCACGGATAAGCCCGTTAATATTAGTCTGCTCGAAAAATTGAATCTTCAAAAGCTGAATCAGACTACCTTTCATCATCAACCACCTCCATGAACAAATCCTCAAGAGACTGGTCGCCTATGAGCTTTTCTGTATCACCAGATGTTACAATCTGTCCATCCTTAATAATTGCAACCTTATTACACAGCTTCTGAGCCACCTCAAGTACATGAGTTGAGAAAAATATAGCACAGCCCTCCTTGCACATATCTCTCATAATATTCTTAACCGTAAGTGATGCCTTAGGGTCAAGACCAACAAAAGGCTCATCCATAACCATTAACTTTGGCTTATGAATAAGGGCTGATATAATGGCAAGCTTCTGTTTCATTCCATGAGAATAGCTTGAAACCAAATCCCCGAGAGCCTGCGTAAGCTCAAACATATCTGCATATTTTTTAATACTCTCTGTACGCTCTTCTCCGCTAATTCTATAAATATCTGCAATAAAATTCAGATACTGTATTCCCGTAAGATGCTCATAAAGGTCAGGATTATCTGGAATGTATGCCATCACACGCTTACATTCAAGCGGCTCGTTCTTAACTGAATGACCATCCACCAGAATATCTCCCTCTTCAAATTCCAATACGCCCACTATAGACTTAATCGTTGTGCTTTTTCCTGCTCCGTTATGCCCTATAAAGCCATAGATATCTCCCGGCTCAACGGTAAGGTTAATGTTGTCTACAGCTTTCTTTTCTTTATTATAGGATTTTGAAAAATTGATGATTTTTAGCATAGTAAATTCTCCCCTTTTTCTTAAATTGTTTCACTGTCAGATTATAGTGTAAAAATATTGCTTTGCATCTGTATCTTAGTATATAACGAATGAATAATTAACGCAATTGAATAGCAGTTGAATATTCTCAGCTTAGTAAACCAGCAGTTGACAAAGTCTATTGTATATAAAATTCGCCCTCCAGCAACACCCAATTTGCCCTAAAAAATCTCATAATCTGCCAATAGCCTGGTCCCCTGAGTCCGAATTCCTTAATCAAATCAAACTTTTTCTGTAGGCTTCTCGCATCCTCAAACCACACCTCATGCATAACTCCATTAAGCTCATAATTAAAATAAGGCGACTGTGCTGTTTCATCAAACCTAATCTCTGCTCCCACATTAATGGCAATTCTTACTGCCTCCACATTTCCTATGGTGGTTGCTCTTGTAACCCCACGCTCATAGGGCAGCGCCCAATCATATCCGTAATTCGGAATTCCCATCATTATTTTCTGAGGCGGTATCTCCGTGACCGCATACTCCACCACCTCTCTTACCTTATTTAGCGGTGCAACTGCCATAGGCGGTCCATATGTATAACCCCACTCATAGGTCATAATAAGCACATGATCCGCAATTGCCCCCAAAGCCGCATAATCCTTTCCCTCGTATAAAAGCCCTCTCTGATTTGCAGAGGATTTTGGTGCAAGAGCCACAGAAACCTGATAACCGGCTTCATGCATACGCGCTGTACACACCCTTACAAATTCAGTAAACATCTCCCTGTCCTCTGCCTTTATATATTCAAAATCAATATCAAGCCCACCATACCCCTTTTCTTCCATAATCATCAGAAGATTTTCTATTAATCTGCTACGGCTTTCCTCATTTTGCACTATTGCAGTTATAAGATTGTTATTAAAATTACCATCTGCACCAAATGGTGTCAGCGTAAGTATGGGCATTACTTCGCTTTGCAAAGCCCGTTCTATCATCCATGTGTCATCTATCTGGGGCGGAACTATCTCGCCCTCCATTGTAAAGCCATAGGAAAACACCGACAGCTCCGACAAAAAGGGCAGAGTATTATCAAGCACCCATTCACTTATAAATGGATAGGCGTAACCATTACTTATTATCGCCCTGCTTTTTGTACTCTGCCCGTCATTAATCAGAAGAGCCTGCCCTACTGCCAGTTCATATGGATATATCAACTGATTATCATATATTATTCTGTTTACATCGACGCCTGTGACTGCTGCAATCGCATCAATATTATCTCCTGCTGATACTACATATATTTCCATATTTTCTCCGAATATTTTTTTACATTATATTCAAAGAAAATATAAAATGTACTAATTAAAACGACCATCCCATACAGGCATATTTGAAATATACTCAGCCTCAACAGCAGGAACATAAAATGCTCCATAGGTTTTTAAGCCATTTTCACACTCATACCCCGGCAGCTCAACTAAAAATCTGTAATAAGGCATAAAAACCTCTTCTGTAATACCACTTCTATATACTAATTCTACCGAAACAACATACTGTTCCCCTGCAACCTCCTCCGGTACGGTAGTAATATAATTGCCATTTAACAGAAGCTCTTTTGCCTCAGTGGCAGATATAATCGGATAATCTCCCATCTTTTCTGACAGGTCTGCCTTATTTACATTAACAATCCATAAGCATCCCTCTTCATCACATGTAAATTTTATCTGATTAAAATTATAATTAATTATTTGCTCCAGAATATCCCCTGCCCCCTCATAAAAGGCTATACTATACCCCTGTCTGCCATATATGTCATAATCTCCATCGTAAATATTAATAACAGGCTTTTCCATGGAAATAAGACTGTCATACTCATCCATAAAATACTCTGCAACTGCCTTCATATCTGAATATGGTGCATGATAATTAAAATTATACCCCTCCGGAAGCTTCAATGCCGGGTCAAATGTAAGTTGTGCGATTGTAGGTATATTAGTTGTAATTTCTACTCCTGTCAGCTCTCCAAGCCTTTCTCTAATCTCTTCCACAAACTCCTTTTCATTAATAGCTCCCGTTCCAATTATTTCCCAATTCTCATTAAAGGTAAATGTATTACGGTATACAGGAAGCTCCTTAATATCCAAGTCTTCATTCCATGGATTTGCATTAACCAGCTCCGATACATCATATGCCATTAGTCCCTCAAAACCATTCCCCTCATAATTAGTGGCTATGGTAAGAAGTGGAAGCTCACCTGTTATATCAGCTTGTCTGCCAAGCTGCTCTTTTAGCATTATTCCCAAAAACAGCACTAATGCCAAAGCCGCCGCAATAACTCCCCATTTTTGCCAACTATAGCGTGGCTGGCTATTTTGTTTTGAATTATCACAGGCTCTTCCCGACTTCTTATTATCCTTTTTAACCACGTCTCCCCCATACCTTGTAAAATCCGGTGCTGCCTCTTTAATATATGTTTCATCAACCTGACCTAACAGTTCTAAAAGCCTTTCATTTTTCATAAATATACACCCTCCTTCTCAAGCATTTCCTTAAGCCTGTTTCTTGAACGATGCAGCGACATCTTAACCTTGCTCTCTCCTATGTTAAAGTCAGCTGCAATCTCTTTTACCGAACTCAGATACCAGTATCTTCTTATAAATATTTTTCTCGCCTCCACGCCCAGCTCTTTAAGAAAATCATTAAGCACTTCAATCACTGCCTTTTCATCTGCTGCCGCTTCCACACTATCCTCTGTGGGAATACTCTCTTTCAGCTCTTCAAGAGCCAGAACAAGCTGCCCTTGACCACGCTTTTTTGCGTTATAATGCTTGTAACGGTTAATGGCAATATTACGTGTTATTTTTCCTAAAAATCCAGCCAGACATTCAGGACAATGAGGCGGTATACTTTCCCACGCCTTAAGATAAGTATCATTTACACATTCCTCACTATCCTGGGGATTATGTAAAATGTTATAAGCAATATACCTGCAATAGCTTCCATACTTATTTGCTGTCTCTGCTATGGCACTCTCTAAGCGAGCCATATACAAATCAATAATCTTTGAATCCTCCATATGTCCTCCTTTCTTTTCTTGTAAAAGCCTTTCATTATAATACACAACAAATAAATCAGGGTGGTCACATTATTTGCTGCATTATTGTAAAAAAACACACGCATAATTCCTTTGCCCATATTCCAAGTATAATTAATACCCTTGGGCATAGGAATGTCTGCGTGCTCTTTATTTCATTTATTAATCTATTAATTCTCGTTAAATATATTTTCTCCAAGCATTACCATACCATGAGGTCCATCAGTAACTACCAGCCTTTTTATGCCATGTGCTTTAACGAGTTCCATAAGCTCATCCTTTCCGTCAAGCCTCCTATAGCCAAACTGCCCCATATATTTATACATATCTGTATAAATTACATACATGGACTCATTCCTAATCATAAGCTCACCGCTCTGCCTGTCTGTAAGAGTATATACAGGCTGTTCAAACAATCTGTTCCATACTACAACACCTAAAGCATAATCCACGTTTCTAAACCATTCCACATGCTCCTGCTTATTTTCCTGCTGCGCTGATGGTATCATGCGGGTATTAATATAATCTGCTACAAAACAATTCTCATGAAGTGATTCCTGATTGAGGAATATTTCCTGAAGCTCTCCATAGGTTTCAACCTCTGCAAAAACATGTCCCAAAATCTCCTTGGCACGTTCATCACTCACCATATACCTTGGCTCAAACCCATATATTGGAAGCTGATTAAACCTTAACATCGGCTTCTCATTGTTATTAAGCATTCTTTCATACTCTTCCTTTGACAACAGCATGGAAACCTCTGAAACACTCAGATTATTAACCTCAAAAAACCATGATATATTACAGCCAAACACATTCTCCATACCCGGATTAAAATCTACCTTATCAATTCCAAGCTGCAATGCCGTATTAAAAACAGAATAAAGATTATTGTTCTCATCCTCCTTAAGAATACGGGCTATGGTATATGTATTATCAAGCACCTCATAATGACATCTGTCCATATAATGCCTTGCACCTTCATATGAATCAAATACAAATAAAATTCCACTACCATCCTCAAGTCTTCCCACATAAGGCACACTCTGACCTGTAATCATATTTGCCTTTGTAACAGACAGCATTATATATGCTTCATCCTTATTATACCATTCCTGTGCTATTATTCTTCCCTCTGTTTCGTTCATTTTTTCTTCTCCTTTATTGTTTTATAGATATCTCAGCAAAGCATTCTTTATTGTTGCGTAATAGCGTATGCGTTTAAGGCTTTCATATACCTCAGCAATGCCCATACGCTGTTCCTCTACACTATCTGCCTCAATTCCAAGTGCTCTCTTCACATTATACTCCAGCCAATCCAGCCAGCTAAAACCAATACCATACAGACTTTTTAAGTCTATCCCTGTATCAAAGCTGCTTAGCTTGTCCATTTCCTGTTTATATGCCTTGATAAATTCATTAAAGCAGTCAAAATCAATATTACAGATGACACTGCCAGACCAGCTTAATGCCAGATTAAGCATCTCTAGATAAGGATTGCCAAGGTCAAGACATTCCAAATCAATAATAAGAGGCTTCCCATCCTGCCACAGAACATTCTTACTGTCCATATCTCCATCACATATAGTCATAACAGCCGGCGCATTCTTAAGTGCCGTATTGTATTCTTAAGTCGTGGCCAAGCGGTCTTAGG
>JAZQLB010000005.1:0-20591 GCA_045542475.1 Lachnospiraceae bacterium
CATTCATTATCAATAATGTCTATTTTATGCAAATTTTCTACCCAAATTTCCTCAACATATGTTATAATATTCCTATATAATTTCAGAAAAATTACTTTTGCTACAGGCATATACTGCAATACCCCGAAGGTGCTTTTAACACCTAATTATTATAGATAACCTTAGGAGGACTTTATATGGAGAAAATACAAAAAAATTTAACCTTATTTTCTAAAGTATTATTTTTGGTATCCTTTTTTGGAGTATGCCTGTGGGCAATAATTGCTGAGTTCACTCTCCCAAGCGAAAAGGATCCAAGAGACTACTACACTACCACCTTTAATGAAGGCTGGTATCAGGTATTTAGTGACGGAACCCATACTCCAATCCAGGTTCCGGGAACCTGTGATGTAGTCCGCGGAGAAACAGCCGTTATTGAAAAGCAGCTTCCCTCTGAAATTGATACAGGTATGTGGATATGCTTCAGAACCACCAAAAATGATATAAAGATTTATGTGGATGACGTACTTCGAAACAGCTATGATACAAAAAACTCCCGTCCCTTTGGAACCGCCAGCGTAAGTACATATCTTTTTGTGCAGCTTAAGGAATCCGATGCATCCAAAACCATCCGTGTTGAAATGACCAGTGATTCAGCATACTCAGGAGTAGTACGAAGTATTCTGTATGGAGATAAAACCGCTTTTATTTATCAAATATTCCTTGATAATGCAGTTGCTCTTATATTTGCAATAATAATGATTGCATTAGGTATAGGCAGTGTTATTATCAGCTATATTTTACAGTACAAGCTTAAAGTGAATATTCACTTAAGACATCTTGGCTGGTGTGTTATAGCCGTATCCTTCTGGATTGTTACCCAGTCAAAGCTTAGACAGTTTTTCTTTCCTAATACCTCCATAATAAGTGCTTTTTCGGAATTTATACTATTATTAATCCCTATTCCATTTGCACTATATATGAACAAAATTCAGGAAAACCGCTACCAGAAATACTATATTATTCTGCAAATATTGGCATCCTTAAACTTTCTGGTGTGTGTACCTATTATTGCCTTCAGCATAATAGAGCAGACCGATTTAAATGTTAATATATACATTATTTTGGGACTACATATAATTCTTATCCTTACTACCATGGCTCTGGATGCCAAAAAGAATTATATACAAAAATACCGCCTTGTTGCATATGGAATTCTTGGTTTAATTCTAACAGCAATAATGCAGATGGTTCTTAACCTTAACAAAACCAATCTGTTAAATGGTGACACTTTATGCATAGGTCTGGTTTTCCTGCTCTTTATGGCTATAGTCCAGACAACCATCGACTTAATAAAGATAGAAAATCAAAGACAACAGGCAATATACGAGGGCGATGCCAAAGCAAAGTTTCTCGCCAGCATGTCTCACGAAATAAGAACTCCTATTAATGCCGTTCTTGGTATTAATGAAATAATTGCAAGAGAAAGCAACGAGCCGCATATCCGCGAGTATGCGGAGGATGTTCAGACAGCCGGAAGAAGTCTTCTAGCCATAATTAATGACATATTAGACTTCTCAAAGATTGAATCCGGCAAAATGAATATTGTATTAATGGATTATGATTTAGCTTCAGTTATTAATGACAGCTGCAACATGATTAGAAACAAGGCTGCTGAGAAAGGTCTGGAATTCAAAACCTTCTGTAACGAAAGCCTTCCAAGCCGTCTGTATGGTGATGAAGTCCGCCTCCGTCAGATACTTATTAACCTTTTGTCAAATGGTGTTAAATATACTAATGAAGGCTCTGTAACCTTAAGAGTTGACGGAACAGCAGATGATAAGGATAATCTTGCTTTGAAATTTGTTGTAGAAGATACAGGCATAGGAATTAAGCCTGAAAATATTTCCCTATTATTTAATTCTTTTAGCCGTGTAGAGGATAACACCACTCACAAAATCGAAGGAACAGGACTTGGACTTAGCATTGTACATAATCTTGTAACCCTTATGAAGGGTGAGGTTAAGGTTGAAAGCACATATGGGGAGGGTTCTGTATTTACAGTTACAATACCACAGCCAATAATATCAACTGTTCCTATTGGCAACCTGACCAACGCCTATAACAGCAATGAAATTACTGATACAAGCGACGAAGAATTTCTTGCTCCTGGTGCACGTATTCTTGTAGTAGATGATGTTCCTATGAATCTTAAGGTTTTCTGTGGACTGCTTAAGAATACACTTATGAATATTGATACAGCAAATAGTGGACGTGAATGCCTTCTTAAATTAAAAAGTAATACCTATGATATAATCTTTTTAGACCATATGATGCCGGAATTGGACGGAGTTGAAACACTTAAGGAAATGCATGCTACCGGTAATGAAAAGCTTAAGAAAACTCCGGTTATTATGATTACTGCCAATGCAATTTTAGGTGCTAAGGAGGAATATTTAGGATACGGATTTACAGATTATATTTCAAAGCCTGTTCAGAAAAGCAAGCTATTAGATCTTGTAAAAAAATATCTTCCTGAGGAACTGATTCTTTCCAGAGAAGAAGAGCATACCACCGAGGAAATCACTGATATTAAGGAAATCACCTTCCTTAATACCAAGCTTGGTCTTTCCTTCTATTCAGGCGATAAGGAATTTTATCTGGATATTATTAAATCCTTCCTTGAAGAAGACCGCTCCGCCCAGATACAGGAATTCTATGATAAGGAAGACTGGGATAATTACAGAATACTGGTTCATGCCGTTAAGAGTACTGCAAAGTCAATCGGTGCCGAGGATTTAGCAGAGGTTGCACTCAAGCAGGAAACTGCCGCCAAAACCAATGACCTTGAATACATTCATGCACACCACGAAGAATTCCAAAAAACCTATCGTGAACTGCTGTTAAATATCGGTAAGCTGTTTATTGGAAATAAGAATCCGGCTACGATGCCATTAGAAAATAATACCTTTAACATTCTCATTGTTGATGATGATGCAATTATCCGAAAGTCTGCAACCAGAATACTTGAGGACTACTTTAATATAACCTGCTTGGAGCGTGGACGTGAAGCACTTGAATACCTTAAGACCCACCTTCCTGATTTAATTCTGCTTGACATACATATGCCGGAAATGGATGGTTTTGAAGTAATACGCGAAATTAAGAATAATCCGGTAGCAAAGGATATTCCGGTAATTTTCTTAACTGCTGATATAGATTCTGAAACTGAATTAAACAGCTTCAAAGCCGGAGCCATGGATTATATTAAAAAGCCTTTTATACCTGATATTATGCTTGAAAGAATTAACAGAATCATAGAGCTTGACAGACTTCAGCAGTACTTGCAGAAGGAAGTGCAGCAAAAGACTACTCAGGTTGAAAAGCTTTCTCTTCAGGCAATGATGAGTCTTGCACAGACCATAGATGCCAAGGATACATATACCAAGGGTCATTCAAACCGAGTTGCCCAGTATTCAAAGAAGCTTGCCAAGAAAATTGGTTTATCGGCTGCTGACCAGGATACCGTATATTTTATGGGCTTACTGCATGACATTGGCAAAATCGGTATTCCTGACTATATCATTAACAAACCAAGCAAGCTGACAGATGATGAATTTGCTATTGTAAAGAAGCATCCGATAATCGGCTATGATATTCTTAAGGATTTTGCCGGAATACCTAATATTGAAATCGGTGCAAGATGGCACCACGAAAGACTTGACGGAAAAGGCTATCCTGACGGCTTAATAGGTGAAGCAATCCCTAAGCTGGTAAGAATTATAAGTGTTGCCGACTCCTATGATGCCATGACCTCAAAACGAAGCTACCGTGATGTACTTCCTCAGGATTACATCAAAGCAGAGCTTGCAAGAGGTAAGGGAACGCAGTTTGACCCGGCAGTTGTGGATGCCATGATTGAACTGATTAACGAGGATACCAAATTCTCTATGAGAGGCAATTAAACTTCCATAACAAAATAATGCCTTGGTAAAACAATCACCACCAGTTTTACCAAGGCATTATTATTATATTTTATCTCGATTGAAGATAAGCTTTATATTCCTTTGCAGCTTCCTTATTCATCCAGACATTATTACCTGCATTAATTGCAAGCTGGTAATATTTATCTGCCTCCTCATATTCGTCCGCCTCCGGAACCATATGTATACATTTCTGCCAGATTAAAGTAAGCGTATCTGTTGCCTCATCAATCTTCTCCGCTGTCTTTCCTGTGTGCTTAACCATGATTGAATTAACCAGCCGCTTGGTTTCTAAGATTGAATCGGATATATTCTTTATTGAGGTTGGAGAGCCTCCCACCCCATTAGATATGAGCGGTTCGTGTATCATGGTTTTGGCATGTGACAGAATGTATCTTCTGCCCTTTTGTCCTCCTGCTAAAAGGACTGCCGCCATGCTATAAGCTGCATGGCTATGAGATTAGCCATATCCGAATCGATTGCTCCGTTAATGAACACCTTCCGGTCCGTAAGAAGCTTGGTAAACAGGGACACCTCCCTGATGCCTGCGCTGCTTTCCTCCTCAATATGAGGAATCCATACTGCGTTTCCCATACACATCTCTCCTTTATTAAGTTGTCTGTTTTCGCTTGCATAACCTAAGATATCACCTTTTGAAATTAATTAAAATGTACTCATGGTACAATAACATAATATTAAAAAAAAGGACATCCAACTTCGATGTCCTCTACTATAATCCGTTCAATCGGTGTCTCAAGTGCCCTGGCAAATGCAAGCATATTAGTAAGTCAAGTAAAAGCATTGACAAACTCCAGCCAAAAAAATATCATATAATTAGTTATACCAGTAAAAATCAAGGAGCTTTTATGAACACATTAGATAATTATATAGAACAGCTTGTATCCCAGAATCCAAACAAAATCGTTATCAGCAAGCCTGCTTCCAAATCAATGGAATATAGAAAAATAGATATCGAGAAGAAAAAGGACTACTATCAGATAGCAAAATATACCGAAAAACAGGTTTTCCACGAAAATGTATCCTTTGAAGAACTCTCCAACAGATGCGTTGAGCTTATGAAGGATAACTATCTTCAGCTTAATGCCTGGACTAATGCAAAAGAATTATCCATTATGATATCTAAAAAGGGGAAAATATTTTATAACTCAAAGGCGAATCTTGCTAACAGTCCTGCCTATGATATTTCCCATGGTACATCTCATAACCGTAAGAAGAATTACATTCTTGAAGAAGGACAAATTATTGAGCCTCTTGTGGATATGGGTATATTTACTAAGGAAGGCAAGGTGGTTAATTCCATGTATGATAAGTACAAGCAGATTAACCGCTTTATCGAGATTATTGATGATGCAGTTAAGCAGAATAATTATAAGCACTTAAATATTATCGATTTCGGTTGCGGCAAGTCTTATCTGACCTTTATTGTGTATTATTATTTTACTGTAGTTAAGGGAATAGAGGTTAATATGATTGGTCTGGATTTAAAGGCTGATGTTATTAAGAAATGTAATGAGGCTGCTAAAAAATACGGCTATAGTGAACTTCGCTTTGAGTTAGGAGATATCAATGGATATGACTGCCCATTTGATGTGGATATGGTAATTACCCTGCATGCCTGCGATACTGCTACGGATTTCGCCCTGTATAATGCAATATGCTGGAATGCTAAGATGATATTTTCAGTTCCATGCTGCCAGCATGAATTAAATAAGCAGATTAAGACGGATAAACTCTCCCTTCTTACGGATTACGGCATTATAAGCGAGCGTTTCTCGGCACTTATGACTGATGCGATACGTGGAAAAATGCTTGAGTACTCGGGATATAAGACACAGCTGTTGGAGTTTATTGATTTTGCACATACACCTAAGAATATTCTGATTAGGGCGGTGCGTAATCCGCAGATGGCAAACAAAGCAAAGCAGCAAGCTCTTGTTCAGGTTCAGGCTGCTATGGAGGAATTTGGTGTAATGCCAATGTTGTGGAAATTGATTTGTGAGGATAACTTGTAAGCCAATCATTTCAAACAAGTATTGATACTATTATCATAGGATGTACAAGCATTTTGACACGCATTTTCTTCTTTTGTAAAGACCTTTTGATAGATAATTATTTTTAGAGTTGCTAAACTCATAGTTGAAGGAGGTTAACTATGAATATCGGAGAAAAGATAAAAAGTGCTCGTGAAGAAAAAAAAACTAACACAAACACAGGCATCTGAAAGCTTGATGGTTTCCAGACAAACCATTTCAAATTTGGAAAATGGAAAGTCTTTACCAGATATTTTAAGCATAATTCGAATGAGCGAGCTCTACAAAATAAGTCTAGATGAGCTGTTGAAAGGGGATAAAGCTATGATAGAAAAAATTGAAAAGGATGCTGAAATAAGTAAAATCGAGAAAAAACTTCAAAGCAAATGTAATAATTATTTTTAATATGAAAAAGGGCTCTCCTGCATCTAAAAATGCGGAGAAGCCCTGATTTACTATTACGACCAATTCTTCCAAACCTCAGGCACATACCCCACCGTAGCCTGCTTCCCATTTCTGACAACCGGCGTCTTAATAACCTTCTGGTTCTCAAGTATCTTCGCTTCCTTATCCTCATCCACAATATACTTAATAAGTGCCAGCAAATCCTTATCCTTGCAGTCTGTATCAATCATTTTATCAAGACCGCCAACAGCCTGCTTTACGCTGGTAAACTCACCCTTACTCATGCCCTTTTCCTTCATGTCAATAAACTGATATTTTATGCCACGTTCCTTGAAATAGCGTTCTGCCTTTTTTGTGTCAAAACATTTCTTTGTACCAAAAATCTGAATATTCATAATATCTCCTTAAAAATCCCTGCAAGCCCCAATAACCGGACCCTGCAGGGATTAAATTTTAATATAATTTCTCAGGATATGCACCTGCATCAATTAATTTGCGGATAGACTCCACCACCACAGGCTTATCCTCCTTATATGTAACACCAAACCACCTATCCTTAGTCTCAAGCACAGCCACATCCGCCTCACCTGACTTAATAAGTGCATCTACAATCCTTGGAAGCAGATACTCGCTCTTAACATCATCCTTAGAAAGTCCTGCAAGGAAATCATTAAAGCCACTCTCTAATTCATCAAGGAAATCCGGTGTAAAGCCCCACATGTTCATAGAAACGTAGTCATTAAGATTACACTCAACCATATTGCCATTTCCGTCCTCACAGGCTGCACCCGTCTCAGTCTTAATAATACCACCGGTTTCATTTACTCCGATAAGATTATTATTATCGTCAAGAACACAGATTCCTCTTGTAACACCGCCATTATCACTTAAGGTATTACCCAGAATAAAACCTGCCATGCAGAAATTATATTTCTTACTGCCATCATGGTCTGCCACAAGATAGTCGTGAATAACCTTAAAGGCCTCCTTGCCATAATAATCATCTGCATTGATAACCACAAAAGGCTCATTAACCACGCCCTTGCAGGCAAGAATAGCCTGTCCTGTTCCCCAAGGCTTGGTACGTCCTACTGGAACCTCAAAGCCCTCCGGTACATTCTCTATCTCCTGAAGCGCATACTCTACCGGAATAACCTTAGCAACTCTGTCACCGATAACCTCCTTAAAGGTCTCCAGCAAATCCTTTCTGGTTACAAATACAACCTTATTAAAGCCTGCTGCCATGGCATCATAAATGGAATAATCCATAATAATCTCACCATTAGGCCCCATCGGCTCAAGCTGCTTGATTCCGCCACCGAAACGGCTACCCATACCTGCTGCCATAATTACAAGTGTTGTAGACTTCATTTTTCGTCCTCCTTATCCCCTTTTGTCTTAGGTATATACTAAAATATCTATAAGACTTATTATTTGTTGGACTTATTATAATTCAAATTACAGTAAATATCTATAGCATTTTTCGAAAATTCTCCCGTGCCTTCTCCTGCTGCTGCATCAATATTCTTAGTGAAATCTCCGCCACCGCCATACATCTTACCAAGATACCTGAAAATATCCAGCTTACAGTCATAGAAATATTCTGTGATGTAATTTCTAATTTTGCCTACCTGCTTCTGCACCTCATCCGAATCCGCCGCCAAGCCCTCTCGCTTAAGCTCTCCAAGCTCCACAAACAGGCTCATAAGCCCATCAGCCACCTTCGCATTATCTTCATCACTTCTATGCCCATGCTTATTTGAAAATTCCTTATAAGCATCAGTCTGTCCCCACTGCGCCTTTGCCTGCTTTGCATATTCATCAAGCTTTCCTTTGTCAAATACTGAAAAATCCATTTTATTTTTATCTGTCATTTTCTTCACTCCTAACATTTTTATTCCACGGGCGAACAAAATCAAATTCTCAAGATGCTCTTTCCTTAAGGTCAAAAGCTCTATCTGCTGTTCCAGTGCCTTGCTCCGGTCAAAATCCTTGCTGTCAAGAATCTCCTTGATGTCCTTTAGTGGAAATTCCAGTTCCCGAAACAACATAATCTGCTGCATCCGCTCAAGTGCTGTATCGTCATACAGCCTGTAGCCTGCCTCCGTAATCTCTGTTGGATTAAGCAGCCCTATTTTGTCGTAATAGTGCAGAGTGCGTATACTCACTCCTGTCAGCTTACTGACCTCATTAACTGTCATCATGGTGATTCCTCCTTCCGTGTGATTATAGGATAAAGTATGACGTTAGGTTAGGGTCAAGAAGAAATTTTTATTTTGTAATTTTTTATTTTACACCTGATTCTAAGATTTTCAAAGAAACCTTTGTACAGTCAATTTCTGCCATTGCTCCCATCGGCAGTACAGCCATCGGTGTTCTATGGACAAAATCAACATTAGATAAAACAGGAATGTCTTCTCGTCTTGCTTCGTACTTTAAAAAATGAATCAGCATATTTTCTTCCTCTTCGTTCATTTGACCTATTATAATACCTGCTGCATATTTAAACATTCCTGCCGCATCAAAAGCTCTAAGCTCATGCAAGCCTGCCAATACACTGCCATATGGTGAACCACTTTCCATTACAAGAACACATCCCTTAAAGAATTCTTCGTCAGGAAAGAATTTCGTGCCCATAATCTGTCTTAATGGTCCAAGGCTTCCGCCAAAAAGTCTTCCTCTTACAACTCCGCTACCCTGAATTACTCTGTAGCCCGGATTAGGTGTCCATACTATCTCATCCTGCCCCACATCCCGCCATTCTATGTTGGTATATTCTTTACATGGAGAAATTTCACCAATAATTTCTGTAGAAAATAAGGTCTTTGTTATAGCAGACTTCGTATATTCATCCAAACTTATCGGCTGTGCAATCGGTGTCAACAGATTAGGTCCATAATAAGCCCGTATACCTGCACAGGCAAAAACTGCCATCCAGGAAGCTATATCTGAATATCCCATAAATATCTTAGGATTCCTTCGTATCACATTAATGTCTATATAAGGAAAAACACGATAAGAGTCATCACCTCCCATGTTACAGATAATACCTTTTACCTCCGGATTTTCTAATGCCCACATAAGGTCTTCTGCTCGTTTCTCTGGATGTTCATAAAGATATGCACTTCCCTTTAATGCATTAGGTGTCTCGATTACCCTAACGCCCCAAAGCTCTTCCAATCTTTGCTTTCCCCTTTTATATCTTGGGAGCATATCCTCATCCCCTGCACGTCCTCCCGATAGGGAAATAAGTGCAATTGTATCACCCTTTTGTAATTTTTTAGGTACAATCAGCTCATGCATTTTTTCACTCTCCTGTCTTTAATAAAAGCACCTTCACTGCCTGAATAATGTGTTCCACTGTAGTCTCTTCAATATGAATTACACGACCCCAGATTTGAATTCCCCTGTATGCATACAGCATAATGTCCATTACCATTTCCGGCTCAACATCGTTAAATTCGCCTGTTGATACCCCATACTGAATTAACTGCCTCCACCTTAACTTGTCTTCCACCCCGTTTGTAAAAACTGCCTCATTCCCCATGCTTGCATACTCATATAATGCAAGCGCTAAAGACTGCTTTCTTTTGAGCATATCCTTCCTGTAGACATTAAGAAAAGCTTCCAATACAACGACAGCACTCTCGTTACGCTGTATATCCTCTTCTACGGTGATATTCTTATGGACAGCAGCAAGTAATATCTCCCCCTTATTACTATAATGCCTGTACAATCCACCTTTACTTAAACCGGTAGCATTGCAGATATCCTGCATGGATACATCCTTAAAGCCCTTTTCCATAAACAGGCGGCTTGCTATTTCACATATCCGTTCCTTTGTTTTTTGACCTTTTGATATCATATTTAACTCCTTTTTGCGACCAAGTAGTCTCTTTTTATATTATGCGACTGTGCAGTCGTTTTGTCAATAAATATTGCCAGTAGTGTGAAAATAGGAGCGCAGCTATACGCTCACGCTCCTACCTTTACTGCTATCTGAAACTCATCCTCATAAACAATCTCCCCCACAAAGTTAGTATACACCACATCATATGGGTGATTATACTTATCAAGTAATGCCATTGCAGGCTCAATCTGCTTAATCATATGCTCCGTAGTCGCAGTTTTAAAATATGTAATTACTGCCTTATCCCCGGACATGCACACCTCCGGATTAGGAAGATTTTCCTCAAACCACTCATTAATCTCCTCAAATAACTTCGCATCCTCCTCTGACATAACACCGTCATATATCATCCGCCAGCACATGGCAAATATGCCCTTTGGATACTTTGTTACATAGGATAACTCCCGTCCCTGAATACGCATATATCTAAATTCCATATAAAACCTCTCTTCCCGTACTATTTCCAATATTCCAATAATTTCTCGTCTATCTCTGCAATCGGCTCCTTCCCCTTTACCTGACTGTAAAATGCCAGCTTCTCTATCTCTTCCTTATCCACACTGCTACGCTTAATTATCTCCATAGCACTCGCTGGCAGAGTAATCCCATATAATGCACCATACTCCTCATGCCACTCAGGGTTAAAATAGTTTGGTGCCATTTTATAATACATTAAACCCAAATAAGTATAATCTGTGCTCTCAATTCCAATTTCTTCGCGACATTCTCTGATAATGCACTCTCGGATTGTTTCTCCTGATTCCTTACATCCACCAAATATTTCCCATTTTTTACGCCAATGATTCCAGCCAAGGAGATAGTCATTTCCTATCTTTACTACTGCGAGTGCGTGGGTGATATTGTTGTATTCCGCTTCTGCCTGTACCTCGTCAAGCTTAATAATGTCCAGTAGTTCATTACCTATTGAATCTTTGATTATCATTTGATTTACCTCCTTGATGATTGTGCCTGAAAATAAAAAACGCTTGTCAGGGAAATATTTTTCCCTAACAAGCGTGGATCAGACATTGGTCCACTATCATGGTTATGATAGCATTTGTAAAACTTGATGTCAATTATATTTCGTATTCCTCTAACCTGCCATTCTCCAAAAAGGCTGGTGCTTTTCTGTCCACACCCTCATAGATTCCATAATCCTGCTCTATAAGCCTGTCATCAACCATAACAGGTATTTTCGTCTCCTCTGAAACATCTGCTCTCTTTTTTCAAAAGGCGCCGATGCCTTAATACTCACATTACCATCTCATATCAATATTATCTTATAAATATATCATCTTTTTTATACACCGTAAAGAATGTTGTATTTTCAATAAGAATGGTATATAATTTCCAAAAAACAGGAGGTAAAATCCATGACCACAATGCACAGATTTGAACAAATTCTCCGTGCCGAAGGTTCTTTCATCCCATCCAAAATAGACGGACTGCCTGACCTACTATGGTCAATGGGCGCACGCACCATAAGTAGCAACGAAGAAACCCTAATTAAATGGTTTCATTCTCAGATACCAGCCTTTGGCAATCGCACTCCAATGGATATTTTAAGAGAAGATGGCGAAACGGCATTATTCAGACATATGCAGACTATCCCATGCTAGTTATTTAAGCATGGGATAGTTTTTATTATATCTATGCATGGGACAATTCTGCGAACATTACGCCCCACTTTTCAAAATCCTTTAAAGCAGCTCCCTTAACAAATAAGGTACAATCCTCTACATGCAGCTCCTGACACTCGAAGCTGGTGGTATCCCTTGGGGTAAATGCTAATTTTACCTGCGTGATATTTTCACCAAAGGCTGCAATAACCTTATCAAGCTCAAGCTGCCTTTCTGCAAACACGGCATGTAACAACAACTCGTCGCCCTCTATCTCTGCGATAGCATAGCAATCAAGTTTTTCGTCATAATACACATTTCCCTGCATGAACTTAGAAACATAGAACATATACAGCTCCATATTATCAGCCATGTCAAACTGCCCCTGCATACAGCTCTTATGTATTGCTGCCTCAAGCACGCTCCATTCTTCCTTATTACTCATGGATACCTGCTTCATAGAAGCCGGATTAGAGATTGTGACCTTTTTTGAATACTGATGCTCGTATGATTTTTTATAACCGAACTTAGGATAGAAATCTATTACGCTGTCATTTCCGAACAGATACATTCCGTCCACCCAGCCCTCATAATCAGCATCAATCTCATTCATTATCCTGCGGATAAGCCCCTGATTTCGGTACTCAGGCTTAGTCATTACTGTTCCAAGCTGAATCAGGTGCAAAAGCTCACCCTTATAATTCATGTCCATTATATTAATGGATACATTGGCGATTACCTCACCATCCTTTACTACAGAATATGGATTGTACCTATCAGTCCAATAGCCGTTCTGATACCAGTCCTCAAAATTAAGACCAAATGCCTCTCCTGCCAGTCTGTTAAAACTTGCTCTAAGCTCTGCGTTGTTACGATAGCTTTTAATTATTTTATACATAATCAATCTCCTCTATAATATCTATTATTTCAATATCTCCTGACACTAGAATTTCCTTTATCGGTGGTGTGTCGGAAAATTTGGAGTCATTTTTCCAATAACGCTCTGCCAAAATCAGATTTTCCGCCCTGTCAGTTGTGGCGTTAAAACATTTTGTAGCATCTCCAATAAATTTATTTCCCATATTTTTCAGCTTCACAATCTGATATACAGGTCTTTTAAGGCTCAATAAATAATATGCTGCCCCAAATACATGGGTCTCTCAGTTACCACATGATATGTGCAGAAACACTCTCCCATAATAAACCTCTTTCATTTTCCATATTTCCGCCTCAGCTTCTTAGAAAGATTATTCTCGTTTTTTACATTTCCCTTAACACCTCTATTTTTCTTTTCTGCCACAAATACATAATACCCATCAATCTCATGCACACTTACACCACCAAATACCGCAGTAAGCTTATTTTTATACCAAGTAAGCCGCCTGGTCACCATAACCATTCTACCACCTATAGCCAGCCTTTTAAAGCCTGTTTCAATAAAATGCTTTGCTACTGAAAAATCGGTATGATATGGTGGATTAGACAAAATAATAGTAAAATCCCTCTCTGGAATATTCTCAAAACCATCACTTAATCTGATATCAAGACCAGATACATTATTCACCCCTGCATTAATTCCGGCATATTCCACAGCTTTTTCTGATATATCACACATAATGACCTTTTCTCCACCAATCAGCCTGCCTGCCAGAATTCCCACAACACCATATCCACAACCTAAGTCCAGCACCTTATCAGTCGGTGTAAAATCAACTACCGATAGCATCGCCAAGGTTCCTGTGTCGATAGCAGATGGCGAAAAAAGCATTGGGCCAGTCTCAAATTGTAATGCAATTTCCTTTATTTTAGTCGAAATCATCTTATCAGCTCCACTTTAGCAAAATACTTCCTCTGCCTGCTTTTTGCCATAATATCATTCAACCAGCCTGCACATCCACCTCATACATTTTTATAATTAAAAATGAGCCGATTCCTAATATCCTAAGAATTGACTCATTTCCTTACTTCTTTTTATTCTTCTTAAACTGCAGACATTCCACCGGACATGCCGCCACGCATTTGCCACACTTAATACACTCCGGTGACACGGATATTTTCTCTGGCGGCAGATTAACGGGACATGCACGTTGACATGCCATACAGGATGTGCAGCTCTCCTTCTCCCAGCGAAGCTGAACCAGACTAAAACGGTTAAACCAGCCATATATGGCACCTAACGGGCACAGATACTGGCAGAACGGACGATATACCATTAACGATAAAAACATCAGAATAATAAGTATGCCAAGCTTCCAGTCAAACAGAGTTCCTGCCTGTGAGCGAAGCATTTCATTGGCTGACAGTAGTGGAATCGCCCCCATAAAGGTTCCTGAAGGGCACAGGTACTTACAAAATGCCGGCACCTTAACAAAGCCGCTGAATAAAAATGACGACCCGATAATCACCATCCCGAACAACACCAGATATTTTCCATATTTTAGCACCTTATGAAATGGAAGCTGCTTTCTCTTATGAAAGAAAGGAATCTTATGCAGTAAATCCTGCAAAAGTCCGAAAGGACACAACCACCCGCACACAAAACGTCCGAATATACTTCCGAATATGAAGAAAAAGCCCAGTACTGCAAAGGGTATTTCCAGATTACGCTTATTAAGAGCTGCCTGCAATGCCCCCAGCGGACAGGCCGCTACAGCACCCGGACAGGAATAGCAGTTAAGCCCCGGTACGCAGGCATATTTTAATGAGCCCTTATATATCTTACCGTTCAGATAACCATAGGCATATCCATTTGTTATAATTGTATATATTATTTGAAAAAACAGACGAATTTTGCTTAGTCTGAATCTCTTCATGCTGTTACTTCTCCCTTTATCCTATTCCAATGCACTCAAGACATATTATTACAGCCTTACGAAAAATCTCCGTAAGCTGTCCCTCATGGTATCCGATTATCAAACATACAATTCCAATAACCACACCAACTGCCCATAAAGGTATTTTATTCAGCTTCTTCCAAAAGTTCATTAATAAGCTCCTCCCAGGTCTCCTTCGACTGTGCGCCGATTACATAGCCTAAAAGCTCACCTTTTTGATTAACAAAGAAGGTGGTAGGTACTGCTTCGACCGCCAGCACCAGACTATTATATAAGGACTGATTAAGTATCATATGAGGATAATCCGCCTTTGTCTGCTCTATTAAATCCTTTGCCAGTGCTATCTCATCCGCTGTAGCGCCTTCAACCACATCACTTATAATTCCATACATTTGAAAATCCGCTGTATCATATGAAGCAGCAATCTCACCAAGGTCAGGCATCTCATTAAGACATGGATTACAATAGGTTGCCCATACATTAAGCATGGTAAGCTTAGACTGTGCAAAGCAATCCGAGGTAATCGCCTCACCGTCGACAGTGTCAGCCTCAAATACCACCACATAAGGCTCTGTCTCTGTTTCTGTTGTATTCTCACTATTAGCTGTGGAATTCTGCCCGGTCTGAGCCCCCTGCCCTCCTGTAGTATCCTCGCCTATAGAAGCGTCACCTGCCGTTGTAGTCCCTATGTTCTTATCTGCGGCTTCATTCTCCGTCTGCCCCTTTGAGCATCCTGTTAATAAAACGACTGCCATTACTGTTAATATAATAAATCTTCTCATCTTAGCTCCTTGAAGTAATAATGTTTCTATCTGATATGATATAACATAATACCCCAATTGAAAATACCTAATTTATTTCCAAATATCTCTCATTTGTTAATACATTTTTTAATTTTCCACTTCTATTTTCACTCTTTTTCTGTTATAATCTAATTACTATATTTTAGTACGTTAATATTTTGACAAAGAAAGGTTGGAAATTATGAAGCAGTTAAACGAAAAAGTTGCAATTGTAACAGGTGCCGGACAGGGTATCGGTAAGGGCATTGCCCTCTGCCTCGCAAAAAGAGGGGTTAAGGTAGTATGTACAGGACGTAGAGCTGAGCCTATTGAGGCAACTGTAGCTGAGATTAAGGAGTTCGGCGGCGAGGCATTTGCCATGACCTGCGACTCTGCAGACCGTGAGCGTGTTAAAGAGGTTGTTGCAAAGACAGTTGAGACCTATGGTACGGTTGATGTTGTTGTTAATAATGCACAGGCAGTTGCCAAGTCAATGCCTGTTGAAGAGGTTACATATGATTTAATGTATCTTGCATGGTCTACAGGAACCATTGGTTCTCTTAATTTCATGCAGGAGTGCTTCCCATATATGAAGGAGCAGGGTGAGGGACGTGTTATTAACTTCGCATCTGCTACAGGTATGTTCGGTTATGCAGGTAACTTAGCTTACGGTTCTAACAAGGAGGCAATCCGTGGCTTAACCAAGATTGCTGCCAAGGAATGGGGACAGTATGGCATCTGTGTTAACTGTGTTCTTCCGGGTGCTGAGTCTCCTGCTGCCAAGGAATGGGCTGTTAAGTTCCCTGAGAAATATCAGGCAATTCTTGCTCAGCAGCCAATGCGCCGCCTTGGTGATGCAGAGACCGACATTGCTCCTGTTATTGCTTTCCTTGCAGGTCCGGACTCATGCTACTATTCAGGACAGTGCTTACTGCTTGATGGAGCATATTCTATTGCACCTTAATTTTAAACATAATACTACATAACGAAAATGCTGCCTTATACGGATATAGGGCAGCATTTTTTATACTAATTTCTATTTCTCCGGCATTTGTAGCAAACGTTAATGCCAACTCTTAATTTCTTACTTTACAGACTGGCTGTACTGCTGCTTTAACTCAGTAATCTTCTTAGACTCAGCCTCCGGTGTTGGATATAAGCCCTTTGCATGCATCATATTGAACACATCCTGCTGAATATCATGCTCCTGCTCTAAAATGTGTAACATAGTCTGTCTTACATCCTCATGAACACACTCATTTGCAGAGGTGTTAAAGAGGGCTGTTGTTGCCTTCTGTGCTGATAAAGCATCTCCTAAGATTTCCTTTTCTGTATAAACTCCCTGCTGCATACTGCACCTCCTATGATAATTTTGAATATAGCTCGTTTAAATGACCCTGATGCTTATTTGAAATATCCATCATCTTCGCCTTAACCTGCGCATCCTCTGCATGCTCTGCAAGCATCTGAAATTTCTTAACTAAAAGGTCTTCGTCAGCAAGAAGCTCCTTAATTGAAGCCAGCTCTTTTTCTGATAACATTGACATGAAAAATACCTCCATTGGCAAAATTTGTACAATGGAAGTATTTGTAGAATTTTTAAAAATATACGTTATAATTTAATAATGTAAGTCTTGTCTGCTAACTTGATTTGACCACAGCATTCTCTTTTTCGCTATATGCCCCAATCCGCAGCTCATCCTCTGTTATCCCACAATACATACTGCCTCTCATAAGTCAGCACATATCTTGTCCAAATCAGCATCCGTATACTCCTTAGCTGTAATGATAAGTGCATGGTCTGCAAATATTTCTTTCATAATACGAAGCTCTACTGCCTGTCTGTGCCTAAAATGTGCCACCATATCTTCAAAATCCTGCCAGCCCTTTACCTTGCCCAAAGGCGATTCCTTAAGATATGCCATCATAAGTGGATACCACATCTGTTTTCCGGTGCCATCTGACCGTTCGTCCCTGATATGGCTTATATATTCCTCTATTTTATCACTATATAAATAGATTATGCGAAAATCCTTGTCAGCTATAACCTTATACAGTTCTCTATAAAATGAGCATATCTCATCATCAGATAACTGCTGAAATAAAATAAGCTCTTCGACTATATTCTGAAATAATGCACATTCATACAGACTAGTCCTTCCTGCTTCCTTAAGCATCTTATACCGCCAAAAAATAATTTGCTTGAACTCCTCCGCGCTTCTTCTGCCGTTGTAGATTTCGTACTGCTCCATGTATTTGTGAAAGCCCGGTTCATCAGTAATTATTCGTGTATAGCAGACTATGTAATGTTCATCCTCAATGGTTGTCCAACGCCGTATCTCTGCTTCCAACATAGGATATCTGTTAATAGCCAAATTATATTCTGCTTCCGTCATATAGGTACACCAAGCTAGCTCCACCTCACAGTAGTCGCCTTCACGATAAGCGTGGTATTCCGGATGAAGCGCTGCTATTTTCTGTAAAAGGGTACTTTTCCCCATGCCTTGTATGCCTTCGATAAATAAGTTCATATATAATTCTCCTCTTTTTTGTATAACTGCCAAAAAGAACCTGCAAACCCTAGCCCCACCCAAACACATGACAATTTTGGGTATAAAAAAAGAGAGGGGTTGAAAATACAATCAACTTTTGGCAACATTAATACTCTCTGCCATCCGGCAGGGATGATTATGCTTATTGCCATAAAAAGTGATTACATTCTCATTTTTCACCGCTCTCTTAGATTATGCTGTAAAAATTGTAAGCTGCTATAGCCTTATAGGCGGATATGTATCTTATTCTGCCATTAAATTTCTACATCCTGTGTATAATCCACCCCATCAAACTTAAAGCCGAATAAGCGATAGAAGTCCTCATGATAGCCTTCAACATCAGCTAACTGACAGACATTATCTGAATTAACCTGTGCCCAGATATCCATTACTTCCTTCTGAACATCCTCTCTCATCTCCCAGTCATCAAGACGAATACGGCCCTCTGCATCAGTAACAGGCTTCTCACCAAAAAGCTTCTCTGTATAGAGTCTGCACATCTGCTCGATACAGCCCTCATGAATTCCCTTTGCCTTCATAACTTTATAAAGAATTGCAAAATATAAAGGCACAATAGGAATAGCACTGCTTGCCTGTGTAACTAATGCCTTATTAACTGAAACGTATGCCTTAATGCCATCCTTCTCATATTTCTCAGTAATAGCCTTAGATGACTCAAAAAGATGAGCCTTTGCCATTCCAATAGTTCCATGATTATATACAGGATATGTAAGCTCCGGTCCGATGTATGAGTATGCAACTGTTACTGCATTATCTGTAAGCACATCTGCCTCCTTAAGGGCATCAATCCAGTCAATCCAGTCCTCACCGCCCATTACCTTAACAGTTCCTTCTATCTCCTCTTCTGTTGCCGGTGTGATAGTTGCCTCTGAAATCACATTGGTATCCACATTCCAAGACTTCTCTGTGAAATCCTTATCTGTAGTCTTAAGATTTGACTGATATACTGTTCCGTCAGCCATGGTACGTCTAGGCGCTGCAAGTGAATATACAACCATATCAACCTTGCCTAAATCCTCTTTGATAATCTTAATTGCCTCTTCCTTAATCTCCTTAGAGAACGCATCTCCATTAATAGACTTTGCATAAAGGCCATCCTTTGCTGCAAACTCCTCGAATGCTCTTGTATTATAAAATCCCGGTGTAGCTGTACGCTTGCCATTTGACTCTCTCTCAAACATAATTCCAAGTGTAGCTGCACCGCCAATGTATGCCGCACTGATACGTGATGCAAGACCATAGCCTGTTGAAGCACCAATTACAAGTACCTTCTTAGGTGCCTCCACCTTTGGCTGCGACTTTGCATACTCAATCTGTCTTCTTACACTTTCCTTACAGCCTTCCGGATGAGCTGTTACACATATAAATCCCTTTACTTTTGGTTCTACTACCATGCTTATTTCTCCTAACCTTTGTAAAACTTATTTTTCTAAAATTTTACTAATCGAGTAATATAGTAGCACATAATTTTGGCGGTGGCAATGTATTATCAATTGCTGTTAAATGTGGTTTTTAAAACTATAAAATTTGTTTTTTAAAGCAAGCTGTGTTGGTATAATTTATTTTATTCTTGCCTGTGGACATATCTCCCTTAAAATTGCTAGTGCCTCATCCATATGCTTCTCTCTTACAAAATCAATAGTCCGTCTTTTCCCGTCAGCAGTTATAAATACTAATTCACATGATTTGAATATGGGCAAAATATATCTATGTATTTTCGTTTTCTTATAAGCCTTTACCACATCCTGAGTTTTCATAAATGTGGTAAAAATGCCTTTTTTGTTACAAATATAATTCCTGTCATACCGAAGATTATGTAGTGAATCTGCATTTGATAAAAAGTTTTCTATCCGTTCCCTTTCAACTGCGGGTGTATAGCTCTCTCTGATATATTTATATATATCCTTTTGACATCTGCCGCTTATTATACAAAACAGGATGGCAGATATCCCTACAACCCCTATTAGTGCTATGATAAGATATACTATTAAATCCTCGCATATATATGAATGCTCAATATAATCCAAGCTTTCAAATATTCCTCCTATAAGAAATATTGAAAACAATATAAGATATAGTATAGATGATTTAAAGCTTTTTAATTTAAGTTTTGTCATGTTTTTTATCCTTTAGGCTTTCTGTATAATAACAAGTTGTCCATGCCCTTTAACATATATCGGGCAGATAGCGTTCCCGTGCCGTCCGAATTAACAAGCTGTGTATCCACAGCCCCTTTCAAGATTTCACCATTAAAATAACTACTTTTACAATAACCTTAAAAATGAAGCATTCTGACTGTTACCTTGTCGATGGTTAGCTCGTCTGTCTTTGTTATAGTTATGAATAATTTTAATATTTCCATTATTTTTCTCCATATAATTTACTACTACACTTTATTCTACTCTTCATCCGCTGCTATCAATTGCGATTCATGCTTTTTAAAGAAATCAACACG
>JAZQLB010000006.1:0-11428 GCA_045542475.1 Lachnospiraceae bacterium
AGGAGCTGACACTCCAGCAGACACAAGCACACCAGCTACAGAGCAGGCAGCAGAGAGCGAAGCTCCAGCTGATACACAGGCTGAAGCACCAGCAGATGACGCAGCAGCAAATACTTCTGATGCAGTAGCTAACTTAATCGCAGCTACAACAGATACAGTTACACTTAGAGTAACAGCTTCTGAAGAAGATCAGACTTTAACAGCAGAGTTAATCGAGAACTTCAAGGCTCAGTATCCAGAAGTAGCATTTGACATCCAGTTAGGTTCTGAATCTGAATCTACAGCAAAAGATACAATCTTAGCTGACGTAGAAGCTTCTCCAGACGTATTCGCATTTGCTGATGACCAGATTGATGCATTGGTTAAGGCTGGTGCTCTTCAGCCAGTAGGCGATGTTGCTACAGTAACAGAGGCTAATAGTGCTGGTTCAATTGCAGCTGCAACAGTTAATGGTACATTATATGCATACCCAATGACAGCAGATAATGGTTACTTTATGTTCTATAATAAGGAGTACTTCACAGAGGATGACGTTAAGACTCTCGATGGTATGTTAGCAGCTGCTGAGAAGGCTGGTAAGCAGATTACAATGGAGCTTGATAACGGCTGGTATTTATATTCATTCTTCCAGGGTGCTGGTCTTACACTTACTAAGAATGAAGATGGAACAAATACATGTAACTGGAATACAGGCGTAGGTGTAGATGTAGTAGACAGCTTACTTGCTCTCGCTAAGCACCCAGGTTTCGTTAACTTAACAGATGCTGAGTTTGCTACAGGTGTAGCTGATGGCTCAATCATCGCAGGTGTTAACGGTACATGGAATGCAGCAACAGCAGAGGCAGCTTGGGGCGAGAATTACGCAGCAGTTAAGTTACCTACATACACATTAGCTGGCAATCAGGTACAGATGGCAAGCTACGCTGGTTACAAGCTTGTAGGTGTTAATGCATATTCAGCTAACGTAGGTTGGGCTATGGAGCTTGCAGAGTGGATTACTAACTATGAGAATCAGGTTAAGAGATTTGAAGCAAGAGGTCTTGGACCATCTAACGTACAGGCAGCTTCTTCAGAGGCAGTTAAGGCAGCTCCAGCTATCGCAGCAGTAGCAGCTCAGTCAGAGTACGCTACAGTTCAGAGAGTTGGCGATAACTTCTGGGATGCAGCTAAGGCATTCGGTGCAATCATGAAGGAAGGTAACTCAGCAGGAACATCTGCACAGGAATTACTTGATAATATGGTAGCAGGTATTACAGCACCAATCGAATAATATTTAAATATTATTCTAATAATATCAGTTATGATAATAATATACAGCTTGCACAGGAATCTGTGCAGGCTGTATTTCTAAAGAGACTTAAGATTTTGGGTAACTATGACCGGTAAGGAGCAGGTGCATATGGCAGAATATTTTAAAAGCATCGGAAGCGCTTTAGCCAAAGTTCCAGGCATTTTAAAAAGTGTTATCGTTGCAATAGGTTTGTATTTTAAAGGCTTCTTCCTTAGTATTGTGGAAGGCGACATATTTGTAAAATTATCCCTCCTTATCATGGGAGCAGGATACATAAGAAGAAAGCAGTACGTTAAGGGTATTTTGATGACCTTGGTAGAAGCTGTTTTCGTCTTATTCTGTATAATGTTTGGAATACCATACCTTTCAAAGTTTAGTACACTTGGTACTGTACAGATTGAGAAGGTATATAATCCTGTAACAATGAAGAATGAGTTTAATGATTATGACCATTCTTTTAAGATTTTATTATTTTCACTTGTAAGTATTGTAATTATTGTTTCCTTCGTTTTCTTATGGATTAACAATGTTAAGGCTGTAAGAGCACTTGAGCTTAGAGCAAAAGAAGGAAAGCATATTAATACATTCAAAGAGGATTTAAAGGCTCTTGCGAATGATAAGTTCCATATTACATTATTATTCAGCCCGGTGCTGGGAATTGTAGTATTTACTATTATTCCACTTCTTGTAATGATTCTTGTAGCATTTACTAATTATGACCAGAATCATTTACCACCAACACATTTGTTTACATGGGTTGGATTTAATAACTTTAAGCAGTTATTTGAGAATTCACTTACTATTACATTTGCGTATTCATTTAAGAAGGTTCTGGGATGGACTCTCGTATGGGCTTTCTTTGCAACAATTACGAACTATATAGGCGGTATTTTATTTGCCTTATTAATAAATGGAAAGCAGACAAAGTTTCCTAAGTTTTGGAGAACATTATTTATAGTTTCGATGGCGGTGCCACAGTTCGTATCGCTTCTTCTGGTAAGATATTTCTTCGCAGATAATGGTATTGTTAATACTATCTGTGCGAATGTGGGAATAACAGATTTCCTTAAGAATATCGGACTTTTAGGTGAGACTTATAAGTATATACCTTTCCTCACAAATCCAACATGGGCAAAGGTAACAATTATTATAATTAACATGTGGGTAGGAATTCCATACCTGATGCTGATTGCTACAGGTGTTCTTATGAATATTCCTACTGACCTTATGGAAAGTGCCAAGATTGACGGTGCTAATTCATTCCAGATATTCAGAAAGATTACAATGCCTTACATGTTATTTGTAACAGGTCCATATCTGATTACTCAGTTTATAGGTAATATTAATAACTTTAACGTAATATACCTGCTGACCACAGATATATTCAAGACCTTGGACCAGTCACTTGCCAGCTCACATGCTACAGAGGTTGACCTTCTGGTAACATGGCTGTATAAACTGACACAGGATTATTACAACTATAAGATGGCATCAGTTATCGGTATTATAGTATTCTTAATCTGTGCAGCAGTAACCCTTCTTGCATTTAACTATACAATTAAGGGAGATAAGGAGGATAAGTTCCAGTTATGATAAAAGGAAAAACAAAGAAAACGGTATCTGTTATATTAAGACATGTATTACTTACATTTCTTGCAGTTGTATGGCTTATCCCTATCGTATGGCTTGTAGCTACATCCTTCAGCGGATATGACGGAATTAATATCAGAACCTTCTTCCCGGAGACATGGTCTTTATCAAATTATACAAGGCTTTTATTTGCAGGCGGTGATACAGTAGCCCAGTTCCCAAGATGGTTCATGAATACATTAACAATTGCCATATTTGTATGCATCATTTCATCAATGTTTGTACTTATGGTAAGCTATACAATGAGCTGCATGAGATTTAAGATGAGAAAGCCTCTTATGAACATTGCGATTATTCTTAATCTGTTCCCGGGCTTCTTATCAATGATAGCTGTATACTTCGTACTTAAGGCTCTTGATTTAACCAACAGCCATATCGGTATGATAATTGTATATTCAGCAAGCTCAGGATTAGGATATTTAGTTGCAAAGGGCTTCTTTGATACTATTCCAAAGACTCTTGCAGAGGCAGCCAAGATTGAGGGTGCTTCTGAGGCAACAATTTTCTGGAAGATAGTTCTTCCGCTTTCAAGACCAATCATTGTATATACAGTAATTAGTTCATTCCTTGCACCATGGACAGATTTCGTATTTGCAAAGATTATCCTTAACTCAGGTATTTCAACAGACTGGACAGTATCAATCGGTCTGTACAACATGCTTGATAAGACACTTATTAACTCATACTTCTCGCGCTTCTGTGCAGGTGGTGTGCTTGTATCGATACCTATTTCGATATTATTTGTAATCATGCAGAAGTTCTATGTTGAGGGTATTACAGGTGGTGCTGTTAAGGGTTAAAATCGACTTTAATAAAGTATTTTGAGATAGGACGAAAACAAGATGTGCCTGAGATATTTTTCAGCAACCAGTTGGCAACACTCCGGTGAACTGACTGATAACTTCGACTAACGCTCTCAGGAGAGCCTTCGAGCGTAAGTCTGCGTAATCAGTGGATTTCACCTACGCTAAAAACGCCAAAAAAGGTTGCCGAAAAACATCTCAGGCACATCTTGTTTTCTGTGTATATCAAAATAAAAAGTCTTTTTAGATAGAATGTCAATGAGACAGAAAGGGAACTATGAAGGGAATCAGAAGAGTTGTTGCTTTGCTTTTAGCTGTTGCTATGGTAGCTTCGGTGACGGGGTGTAAGAAGGCGGATGTCCAGGATTTGAATATAATTGATGATAATTATAGGACTTGGTATGAGGTTTTCTTGTATACTTTTTATGATAGCGATGGCGATGGTGTGGGCGACATTAATGGTTTGATTGAGAAGCTGGATTATATCAATGATAATGACCCGGCAACAATGACAGACTTAGGCTGTAATGGAATATGGCTTATGCCTATAATGCAGTCAACTACATACCACAAATATGATGTTGTGGATTATTATACGGTTGATGCGGAATATGGAACTAATGAGGATTTTGCAAGACTTATTGAAGAATGTCATGCAAGAGGCATTAATGTAATAATTGACTTTGTAATTAATCATACATCCGCGCGGCATGCATGGTTTGTTAATGCATGTAAGTATTTAAAGGGGCTTCCTAAGGGAGCTGAGCCTTCGGTGGAGGAGTGTCCTTATATTGAATATTATAACTTTGTAAGATATGATGAGGTTAAGAGCGGATATTATCAGGTTGGTGATTCCGACTGGTATTATGAAGCGATATTCCAGGACCAGATGCCGGATCTGAACCTTAATAGCGAAGCGGTGAGAGCGGAGCTTGAGGCAATTGCAAAGTATTGGCTTGATATGGGGGTTGACGGCTTTAGAATCGATGCTGCAAAGGAATTTGTTTCAGGTAACGTGGAAGCCAATGTGGAGATTCTTAGCTGGCTTAATAATTATGTGAAAAGCGTGAAGGAAGACTGCTATCTGGTTGCAGAGGTATGGGAGTCACTTAGTGGATTCTCACAGTATTATGCAAGTGGAATTAACAGCGTATTTAACTATAGCTATGGCGGCGGAAGCAGTGGTAAGATTGCAAATTATGCAAAGAACGCAGGCAATGAGGATATAGGAGCCAAGATGGCGGCCACTATGGTTGAAACACAGAATACGCTGGCTTCCTTTAATCCGGACTATATAGATGCTTCCTTTATTAATAATCATGACAATGCCCGTTCAGGCGGATATGTGGTATATGACCCTAATCTTATGAAGCTTATGAGTGGAATTAATCTTATGATGTCAGGAAGCAGCTTTATCTATTATGGTGAGGAGCTTGGCATGAAGGGAAGCGGTAAGAATGATGTGAATTACCGTGCACCTATGTTCTGGTCTGCAACTGACACAACAGGAATGACTAAGGGCCCGGCAGGAATGGAGAAGCAGGAAAGCAAGTTTGAAGCAGCAGATAAGCAGATTAAGGATGATTCTTCTATTCTTAATTATTATATTGATGCAATCAGACTTAGAAATGAGAATCCGGAGATTGCCAGAGGTGTTATAGAGGCTATTGAGATGGAGGATACTACAATTTGTGCCATTTCAAAGACTTATGATGGAAGCACCATTTATATTCTATACAATTTATCTGATGCGGATAAAACTATTACATTTTCAAAGGAGGCTTATCCTTATGAAAAGATAAAGGGTTATTTATCTGTTTCAGATTCAAAACCAAAGCTAAAGAGCGATACGCTTACATTACCGGCGTACTCGATTGTAATTCTTAAATAGGAGGATGTTGTCAATGAGAGATGTAGGTATATTAATGCCGGTTGCCTCGTTACCGGCAAGACATGGCATAGGCGATTTTGGTAAGGAAAGCTATCATTTTGTTGATTTGCTTAAAAAATCAAGGGTGAAAATCTGGCAGATTTTGCCGCTTAACCCATTAGGATATGGTAATTCACCATATCAGCCATATTCATCATGTGCAGGAGATGAATTATATATAAGTCTTGATAAGCTGGTGGAGGAGGGACTTTTGTCAGCAGCACCCGCATTCCACGAAAAAGTGACACATATAGATTATCAGGCAGTAAGGGAGTATAAGGGTAAGTATTTAAAGAAAGCCTTTAGGAAGTTTATGCCTGATGCCGGTTATAAGAAATTCATTAAAATGGACTGGGTATATAATTATGCTGTATTCGTTTCCCTAAAAAAGCAGAACAATCTTATTGCATGGAATGAGTGGCCAAAGGCACAGCGTGACTGGATTAAGGACAAAAAATATGACATCAGCCACTTGAAAGAAGCAATAGAGTATGAAATGTTCATACAGTATGAGTTCTATAAGCAGTGGATGGAGCTTAAGAAATATGCCAATAAAAAGGGCATAAAGATAATGGGCGATATTCCAATATATGTAGGAATTGATTCGCTTGATGTATGGTCAGGACAGGAGAACTTCCTGCTTGGAGCAGATTCTAAGCCGACCTTTATTGCAGGAGTACCACCTGATTATTTCAGTGAAACCGGACAGCGTTGGGGTAATCCAATATATGACTGGGATTATATGAAAAAGGATGGCTTTAAGTTCTGGCTTAACAGACTGGATTATAGCAGTAGGCTGTTTGATATTATCAGAATTGACCATTTTAGAGCCTTTGACAGCTATTGGAAGATTCCTGCTGAGTGTGAGACGGCAATAGATGGTGAATGGGCATATGCACCGGGCTATGAGCTTTTTGATACCATATTTGATGCTATGCCGGATATTGATATTATTGTTGAGGATTTGGGTGATTTGAGACCTGAGGTATTAGAACTTCGTGACCATTATGATTTTAAGGGAATGAAGGTGGTGCAGTTTAATTTTACACCAGATGATGTATCAACAGGTAAGTATAAGGATGTTAAAAATCTGGTGCTTTATACAGGCACTCATGACAATGATACTATTAATGGCTGGTATAAGAGCTCTCCTAGAAAAATCAAGAATCAGACAAGGAAATTCCTTGATGCAGCTAAGATTCCGGAAGGTCCGGTATCATGGAGAATGGTACAGTTTACCTTGGCACAGGATTGTTATATGGCAGTTATTCCTTTGCAGGATATTCTTGATTTAAACGAGAAGACCAAGCTTAACTCACCAGGAACTCTTGGTTCACCTAACTGGGAGTGGAAGCTAAAGAGTCTTGACGGTTTTGAAGAAAAAGCCCCAGCTCTTGCAAAGCTTATAAAATAATCTTAATTCAATAGGGAATACAATTTAAATAACCTCCATATACTTTAGTAGTAAAAGTATATGGGGGTTTTATGTTTAATACATTTTTTCAAATTCTAAAGGTGGCAGCCGCAGCTCTTATTGCATCAATAATCCTGATTCTGGTAATGTCCTTACTTGCCTTCAATCTGCAATTCTCAGACTCGCAGATTGTTCTTTGTGTTGTGGTAATCTATGCTGTCGGCTCTTTTATATCTGGTTTCGGGCTTGGTAAACTGAAACGTGAAAAACGCCTTCTCTACGGACTTGCTGCCGGAGCTACATATTTTGCTTTGATTTTTATTATCTCCGTAATGAATAGTGGAAACATAGAGGATATAGGCTTATTGCTACGCAATCTGCTAATCTGCGCTGCGGCCGGAGCAATAGGGGGGATAGTTAGCTGATAGTTTAGCAAAGCATTGGCAATTTGGTCGGCAAAGGTCTCTGTCGCCTCCTGTTTTCGTCCGGTCTGCTAATATATTTTCAAAATAAAAAAAGGATTTCTTTAATCCACGAAGTATATATAAATAGACACTTAAAAACAGCCACGAATAATTCATTTCACGGAAGGAAGGTTTATTTGGTGAACGTTAGATTAACTCAGGAGCAATGGGAAGCACAGTATCTTAGTCCGTACGCCTCGTTAGCGGCTAATTCCTTGGGAAGAGACAGGGAAGAGCCACAGTGTGACATAAGGACAGTCTATCAAAGAGACAGGGACAGAATCATTCATTGTAAGTCCTTTAGGCGTCTCAAGCATAAGACACAGGTATTTCTTGCGCCTGAGGGAGATCACTACAGAACAAGACTTACGCATACGCTTGAGGTATCTCAGATTGCAAGAACTATTGCAAGGGCATTAAGGCTTAATGAGGATCTGACGGAGGCTATTGCATTGGGACACGACCTTGGACACACACCATATGGGCATGCCGGGGAAGCTGCGCTTAATACTGCACTTATAGAGGATGGCTTTGGTAATGGCTTTAAGCATTTTGAACAGAGCATACGGGTTGTGGAGAAGCTTGAGAAGGATGGACGTGGTCTTAATTTAACAAAAGAAGTAAGAGATGGAATTATTAATCATGGAACAAGCCGCACACCATCCACTATGGAGGGAAAGGTTGTAAGAATTTCGGATAAAATTGCGTATATTAACCATGATATAGATGATGCCATAAGAGGGCATATTTTATCGGAAAGTGATATTCCGAAGGAGTATGCAGATATATTAGGTGATTCCACAAAGGCAAGACTTAATAATCTTATTCATGATGTAATTAATAACAGTATGGATAAGCCAGATATAGTAATGTCTCCTGAGAAATTTAAGGCAATGAAAGAACTTAGGGATTTTATGTTCGATAATGTATATACTAATCCTAAAGCTAAGAGTCAGGAGGCAAAGGGAAAGAAGCTTCTTAGGGAATTATATGAGTATTATAAGCTGCATATAGAGGAGCTGCCTGTTAATTTCCGTAATATGGTAACAGAGAAGGGGGAACCTCTTAATCTGGTTATCTGTGATTATATTGCAGGCATGAGCGACCAGTATGCAGTATCAAAATTTGAAGAAATATATGTGCCTATGTCATGGAAGGTACATTGACGGAGGAGAATTTTTTGCTTTATTCAGAGGATATAATAGAAGAGGTACGAAGCAGAAATGATATAGTAGATGTAATATCCGGTTATGTCAGACTTACCAAGAAGGGAAGCTCTCATTTCGGATTATGCCCGTTTCATAATGAGAAATCTCCATCCTTTTCAGTTTCAGGCTCTAAGCAGATGTTTTATTGCTTTGGCTGTGGTGAGGGTGGTAATGTATTCTCATTTATCATGAAATATGAGAATTTTACATTTCTTGAGTCGGTTAAAATGCTTGCTGACAGGGCTGGAATCAGGCTGCCGGAGGTTGAGATGTCCGCAGAGGAGAAGCGGGCACAGGATGTAAAATCACAGCTTTTTGAGGTTAATAAGGAAGCTGCCATGTTCTACTATAAGATGCTTAAGACAGATAACGGGAGGCTGGCATATGATTATCTTAAGAATAAGCGTCAGTTATCAGATGATACGATAGTCCGTTTCGGGCTGGGAGCATCAAGCCAGTATAAGGACGAGCTGTATAGGTATATTAAGGGAAAGGGCTATAAGGACGAACTTTTAAAGGAAACAGGTCTTTTTATATATGATGAGTACGGAGTTCATGACAGATTTCGTAACAGAGCCATGTTTCCTATTATGAATGTCAATAATAAGGTTATTGGCTTTGGTGGACGAGTTATGGGAGATGGACAGCCCAAATACCTTAACTCCCCGGAGACGAAGCTTTTTGATAAGAGCCGTAATCTGTTCGGTCTTAATATAGCGAGAAGCTCAAGAAAAAATAACATAATAATCTGCGAGGGTTATATGGATGTTATAGCACTTCATCAGGCTGGCTTTAATCAGGCGGTAGCATCCCTTGGAACAGCACTTACAACAGGACATGCTTCTCTTATGAAGCGGTACACAGAGGATGTTTTGGTCTGCTATGACAGTGACGGGGCAGGAACCAAGGCGGCCATTAGGGCTATCGGCATTCTTAGGGCTGCGGGACTTAGAACAAAGGTTATTAATATGCAGCCATATAAGGACCCGGATGAATTTATTAAAGCCTTAGGTCCTGAGGAATTTGAACTTAGAATTAAGAATGCAACGAACAGCTTTATGTTTGAGCTATCAGTGCTTAGCAGGGACTATGATATGAATGACCCTGACGGAAAAACAGCATTTCTTAATGAAGCGGCTAAGAAGCTTGTGGAGTTTAAGGATGAAATAGAGAGAAACAATTATATTGAGGCAGTAGCGGCAGAGTATTTTGTAAGACCGGACAGTCTTAATAAATTAGTTATTAAATACGCATCTAATGTAGGGCTTATGCAGCAACAGGAGAAAAACAGGGAAGAAAAAGAAATTGCTGCTAACCGTGAGAAGGATGACGGCAATAAAAAGTCACAAAGATTATTGATTACATGGCTTATAGAGGATCCCACACTTTTTAAGCCTGTATCAAAATATATTACGCCGGAGGATTTTATAGAGCCCTTGTACAATCAGGTGGCAAAGATGCTTTATGAGCAGTTTGAAGCAGGCAGTCTTAATCCGGCGAAGATAATAAGCTGCTTTTCTGAGGAGGACAGCCACAAGCAGGTGGCGGAGTTATTTAATACCAATCTGCCTGTGGAGATGGATGTGAAGGAAAAGCAGAAGGCAATTGATGAGATTGCTATCAGAGTTAAGAAAAACAGCATTGATTACCGAAGCAGGAATGCCAAGGATATCAATGAACTTCAAGCAATGATAAAAGAGCAAAATGTGTTAAAAACAATGCATATAACAATTAATTGATTAACCGTGGAGGAACAGATATGACACCAGAAGAAATAATGGCAAAATTTGAGGAGAGATTAAGGGAATTACTTGCTTTAGCCAAGAAGAAAAAGAATGTATTAGAGTATCAGGAGATTATGGATTTATTTGCTGATATTGAGCTTGATCCTGAAAAAATGGACAAGATATTTGAATTTCTTGAAGCAAGCAATGTAGATGTATTAAGAGCAATGGACGGGGATGATGACGAACCATTACTTCTTGATGATGACGAAGAAGAAATTGACATGGAAAAGATTGATTTGTCAGTTCCGGATGGTGTCAGCATTGAGGATCCTGTAAGAATGTATCTTAAGGAAATTGGTAAGGTATCACTTCTTTCAGCAGAGGAAGAGATAGAGCTTGCAAAGAGAATGGAGGAGGGAGACCAGAATGCCAAGAAGCGCCTGGCAGAGGCTAACCTTCGTCTTGTAGTAAGTATTGCCAAGCGATATGTAGGACGTGGAATGCTTTTTCTTGACCTTATTCAGGAGGGTAATTTAGGTCTTATTAAGGCTGTAGAGAAGTTTGATTACAGAAAGGGCTATAAGTTCTCCTCATATGCGACATGGTGGATTAGACAGGCTATTACAAGAGCTATTGCTGACCAGGCAAGAACTATCAGAATTCCTGTTCATATGGTAGAGACCATTAATAAGCTTATCAGAGTATCAAGACAGCTTTTACAGGAGCTTGGAAGAGAACCGTCACCAGAGGAAATCGCTGCTCAGATGGACATGCCTGTTGAACGAGTAAGAGAGATTCTTAAAATATCTCAGGAGCCTGTTTCAATGGAAACACCTATCGGCGAAGAGGAAGACAGCCATCTTGGAGATTTCATTGAGGATGATAATGTACCAGCACCGGCAGAGGCAGCAGCATTTACTCTTCTTAAGGAGCAGCTTGAG
>JAZQLB010000007.1:0-10949 GCA_045542475.1 Lachnospiraceae bacterium
TCTATTTCATTCACTCCCTTATATTTCAAAAATGGTGAAATAATGTTCTTATAGATATTACTCCTGCTACTGCTTCCTCCATCAATAAAAATATTGCTGCCATCCGGCATTTCCACAAAAATACAATCTCCCTGCCCTACACTTAAAAATGTTACCTCCAGCCTGCTATGACCTTTGCCAAAAAGAATACAAAGTGCAGCTACAATTATCAATGGCGATGTATGGTTAAATACAAGCTGTAACGCTTTCCAGATATTTACATTAATCTTTTTCTTTATAAGCTTTTTTTCAATCATGCTTTTAATATCACTCCAAAAAGCAAATACAAATATTAAACCCAAATATAATATTATATTTCTCAATTTCGGTCTGCCCACCAAATACACACTCCCAGGCAGACCAAGCGATATACTGCATAGCTTTCTAAAGAGCATAAGTATGAAATGAGCAGTTCCAACAACAAACCTGCCTCCAAAGCCCCATACCAAACCTATAAGTCCACCAAAAATCGAAGATAGCATAACATAAGTCATAAGAGGTATTACAATCAGATTAAGTAAAAAAGAGTATATTGGTATTTCATAATAATTCCAGGCTATAATCGGAAGTGTTGCAAGCTGGACTGCCAGCCCACTCCTTAAATTTACTTTTAATTTTTCACCAAAACCTCTTTGTATAAGCGAAATACCAACAATAGCCATAAAGGATAATTGAAAACCACTATTTGTAATCATATATGGCTCATCAAATAAAATCAGAATTGCAGACAGTGCTACTGCTGATAATATATCATAGGTTCTTCCAATAACCTGTGCATATACGGCACATACAAACATAACAACCGCTCTTATGGCTGAAACAGAATTTCCTGTCATAACCCCATAAAAAACAACCAGTATACCACTTATTAATGCACTAACCCAAAATGGCAGTCCAATTTTTCTAAGCAGCTTATAAAGTCCCATACCTATCATGGATATATGCAGACCGGAAATTGCTATTAAATGGCCAATCCCACTATCTGAATATAAAGCCTTAAGTTCTCCATCCAGTTCACTTTTGTCTCCTAGTACCATAGCCGTTAAAAGTCCTGCATCCTCTGGTGTACACATCTCGAAATAAGCATTTTTAAATCTTAACTTAACATCCTCGCATAATTTAATGATGGGATTATCATTTGCAGCAACCATCTCAACAGTCATGGCATCCAGCAGGTATTCATACCCTAAGGAGCGGTAATACACTCTCTCATTAAACTGCCCCGGATTTTCGGCTTCATCAAACTCTTTAAGTTCTCCATATGCTCTGATTTTGTCCCCTCTTGAATAGTTACTGACCTCGCCCTCTACAACAAGGGAATTAAGAATGCTTTTTCCGTTACAGGTACAGTTCTCAACCCATAGTCTTACCGAATATACTCCTGTTTTTACTGCAGCTATTGTACCCTCTATGCATACAATCTGCTTATTTGCAATTAATGCACTCACATTTTTGTCGTCATATGTATCTTTTGTATAAATATTGAAATATCCTGCCAGAAACAGCAGAAAGAAAATAAAAAATAATTAATGCTATAATCAAGACCGCGACAGTAGCTATCCGGACAGGCACTCCTGCCAGATAGACCGCAATTCCGCACAACAGACTTATTACAGCTTTTACAAACGGTCTGTTAATATTATCACCTCATATATTTAATTATTCGACAGGGGGCATAAGCCCCCTTTGACCCCTAGTTATTATTCTCAATAAGCTCCATATCCGGCTCTAATAATCCTGAAAGATCCACTACAGCTCTATACACCAAATTATCCTCGCCATTAATTGATATCTTAACCCTGCTAACTTCTGGAAGCTGGCACAATGAATTAACAATTGAATATATCGTAACCTCCGGCAAAGCAGTTGTTACCGAATAAGCAAATGACGAATCAAAATCTACATAGCATACTCCATCCTCTGTTACCACACTAAGTAATTTTACCGTCCCCGGAATAGTTGGTGTATGTGCATCATCTCCCGGACCATTTAACAGCTGTTCAATAACTACCTTTTCTATTGAAGCATTCTTACCATAGCCCACACGAATCTTCTCCGCTTCCAACCTCTCTCCCGTGGCATTTGCATAATACACATCAAGGTCAATCCACTGCATTGTATTAATACTGCCTCCAGTGTCCTCTACAAAATCAGTACCAGTCATCAAACCTGTTTCTTTTCCCATAGCATCTGATAGTGCCTGTTCATTGACAAAAAAGGACACATATTCAACTTCCGGAAGCTGTGTCATGGTTTTTACATATGCTGCCCGGAACATAATCTCCTCAATAGAGGTCATATTATAATAATCCTCTGAAAAATATACTGATAATACCTTGTCTTCAACCATTCTATTCTGAACAACCGCATACTGAGTTATGGCACTTTTGTGTGATTTAGTGTCAGACGGCTTAGACATGGCAAAAAACAGCTCATCCAGCATACTGTCAACATCATCAGTATCAGCTAAGGTATATGCCTCTTTTGCCAGCCCTGTTTTGGAGCTGTTAAGACAATACACCCAAATCTGGTTTTCCTCCAAAGAAATACTATCCTTATTATCCGAACCTGAACAACCTGTTAAAATAAAAGCTGTCAACAGCAATATAACCATATACATGTGTTTCTTCATTACATTACTCCTGCTCTCATAATCCTTCATTATCTGGTATTGGTTAAAGGAATTCTTACAGTAAAGGTACTACCCTCACCTTCCTTGCTATATACCTTAACCTCTCCCTTATGCAAAAGAATTGCATTTCTGGTTATGGCAAGCCCCAGTCCCGTACCTCCGGTCTGTCTTGCTCTCGCCTTATCAACCCTATAAAAACGTTCGAAAACCTTATCCCTGCTTTCTTCCGGAATTCCTATTCCCGAATCAGCTACGGTAAGATAAAAGGATTTATGGTCCGCATTAACTGATACTCTTACCCATCCATTTGCTACATTATATTTAATAGCATTCTCAACAAGATTAGTAATTACCTGACTCATCTTAACCTCATCAATTTCAGCTACAACCGGACGAAAGCTTTCCAAAACAAGCTCTATATTCTTCTCTGCAGCAATAGGCTTAAGTCTTTTTAACACCGCCTCAACAAGGTCGTTAATATTTGCAGTTGTTATATTAAGTCCTCCTGCCGCCTTATCCATTCGTACAAGAGACAAAAGGTCATTAATTATATCACTTTCTCTATCGATTTCATTAACAATATCCTGCATAAAATCCTTATAAACCTCTACCGGAACATCCTCCTGCCCATTTAAAGAATCTGCCAGAACCTTGATTGATGTAATAGGAGTTTTTAACTCATGTGATACGTTAGAAACAAATTCCTGTCTTGATTCATCAAGTGTTTTAAGCCTCTCTAACATTTTATTAACAGCAGAAGCCATATTCTTTATTTCAGAAAAGCCCTTGTTGGTATCCAGACGATTATCCAGATATCCGCTTGAAACGCCCTTGATAAGTCCTGTTAATATCTCCAGTGGTCTTGTAATAAACCATGCAAATCCACATGCACCAATAAACACACATACAAAAATCAGCTCATAAAAGGTCATCATAACAGAATTAAGCTTATCAGCCCCCGAGATAACCACACTATCCTTTACGGTAAGAATTAATACGCCGATTACTTCCTTACCATCCGCTGCGTATATAGGACTAGTAAGCTCAATATATCCATCATCTTTAACATAATCCACAGTCGTTGCCCCATAAAAGGCTTTATTAACCTCCTGCGAAACCATAAGCTTACTTTCCTGCACAACATAAGTATCCTTCACCACCATATGATTTGCAGCAATTAAAAGCATTCGCCCTGAATACATATATGTTACAGCATCTATTTTGGAGTCAATTACCTCATTATCAGGATTCCCTAGATATCCGGTCATACTAATATCTTCTGCCAGCTTTTTACACATATTTTGTGCCCCTGCAACCAGATTATCGATTCCGTTAGTTCTGTAATTATCATTAACAACCCTTCTTGATATAGAAAGGGGTACCAAAGCAAAAAGCATAAGAAAAAGTACACTTACTGCCTTAATACTGACAATATTATTTTGAATACTAATAAAAATGTTCTTAATTTTTCTGTTCATATTTACTATTAAAAAAGTATCCCATTCCCCACTTAGTTTGAACAAATTCCGGCTCTCTTGGATTAACCTCTATCTTTTCCCTTAATCTTCTAACATGAACATCCACTGTTCTTGCATCTCCCGGATAATCATATCCCCATACAAGATTAAGCAGCTTATCTCTTGCATATACCTTATCAGGATTAGTAGCCAAAAGTTCTAAAACATCATACTCCTTCGTTGTCAGGCTGATTTCACGGCTTCCGATATACACTCTTCTGTTATCCCTGTCTAAAATCATACTGCCCGCAACCAGTCTCTTGCCTGCCTCAGTATGTATAATATGTCTGTTACGTCTCTTAATTGCCTTAATTCTTGCCTTTACCTCAAGAATATTAAAAGGCTTCGTCATATAGTCGTCCGCACCATAATCCAGACCAAGAATTTTATCCATATCCTCGCTCTTTGCTGTAAGCATGATAATAGGCACATCAGAAAATGCTCTTACCTGCTGACATACTGTATAACCATCCATTACCGGAAGCATTACATCCAAAAGAACAATATCATAGTCATTACTCTTAATCATCTCCAAGGCTTCTGCCCCATCATATGCACAGGATACATCCATTCCATCCTGTTCAAGACTATATTTCAAGCCTTTAACAATAATTTTCTCATCATCAACCACTAAAACCTTATCAGACATATTTTTTCTCCGTTCCTTTTGCTATTGTACACAAATTAAATCCTTTATCTTGTTATATGCGCCTTCCTTAATTCCCGATACATTCATTATATCCTCAATGCTTCCAAAGGCACCATGTATATTACGATATTCTATTATTGCCTCTGCCCTTGTACTTCCAATTCCCGGTAATGTCATAAGTTCATCCCTGTCTGCAGTATTAATATTAACCAGACCGGAACCGGCAGTCTCCTGTATATTCTGCCAATATCCGTCAGTCATTGTCTGATTATATTCGTCCTTAGAGGGCACATACAGCTTTTGACCATCCCAAATCCTATCAGCAAGATTAAGAGACTCAAGGCAGCCATCCGCTGTTGCTCCTCCGGCAAGCTCTATAACCTCATAAATTCTGGAATCAGCTGTCACCTCATACACGCCCGGAAAAACAACCTGTCCACACACATACACATAACAGACAGCTGTTGTCCCTGTATCAGATACCTCTGCTGCCGATACAGAGGAAGCCTCTTTTATTCCGGCATCATGCGTAGCTGATAATAACGCCTCTTCCATTGTCTCTGTAGCTTTATCTGCTGTTTCATTGTCCGAACAGGAATACATAAAACCAAAAATCAGAAATACACATACAAAAAATAGAAATATACAATATTTAAATATACTTTTTTTATTCATTATTTCTCCTTATGTCAGTCTCATAAGGCTCCTTTATGACAGGAAAGTTAACCTGATATTTATATATTAACTAAAGGTCAATACTTTATCAAGTAAAAATAAATATTTTTTTGTTCTCTTTTATATAAAAAGGAGCTGAATATTCTTCAGCTCCACAACTCATACTTTATCAATTTTTTATTCATTGCTCCATTGCTCCTGCAGATAATTCCTTGCCGCCGAAAGTGAAGCAACATCATCCTCAGAACGTGCCATCAGGTGCATTGACACCTCTAATAACGCATAGAATTCATCACTATGCATAAGCTTAAGCTTAGGTGTGGACTTCTCATAGGATTCATATATAGCACAAACCACTTCATTCTCCGTATCCATTCTTCTACATGGAACCATACCTGCAACCTCATATAAAGCATCTGCATTTGTATAGGTTACATATTTAGCAAAGCTCTCTGCCACCTCTACATTTTCACAAAAAGGATTAACCGCTACTGCATGAGTTATTGAAAGCGGTGAGGTTGCAAGACTTTCCGTCAAATCCAGAAACGGCATTACACCATATTCCACAAATGACTCTCCATTAGCTATATCCTCATTAATCAGCTTAAGCATTTCTGCATCTGCTAATGTATATATTATACTACCATTCTCAAAATCCCTAAGGCATGAATAATAATCTATTGTATTGATATCTATACTAAAAAAAGCAATAAGACTCTGATATTCTGCAACTGCATTCCTTAACTCATCTGTAATATCAAATATTTTACTCTTGTCATCACCATTCATTCCGCCAATTTCAAGAGCATTGCCAAGAAAACCATAGTTAAAAAACACATCATTTAAATCGCAGGTAAAAATATTTCTTATTGAACCTGTTGTATCCTCAAAGGTATCGGCAAAGGTCTTAATCTGCTCAAAGCTTGTTGGTATATTCTCTGTAATATACGCCTTATTGTATACCATAAATGGCACAGTAAAGCTTAATGGATATGCTATCAGATGATCATTATAGCTGCATGCTGCCAATGCCTTATCAGCATAATTATATACCGTATATATATCTGACATGGTATTCTCCTCAGCCAGTCCTGCAAGCTTCACCTCTTCCAGCTTATCATTATCTATCATATATAAATCTATATTTTCACCATTATTTAAGGTTCCCTGAACAAGCGAATCTACATACTCACCCTCCGGTACAAGAGTAAGAGTTATTTCAACATTACTATTAGCAGCCTCATAATCTCCTGCACATTGTTCAAGATACTCTGTATAGTTTTCATCATAATACCACATATTCAGATAAATAGTCTCTACAGCTGCAGTAGTATTATTCTCCTTCTGTTGACTTGTTTCTGTTGAAGTCTCTTCCTCAATATATTGTACACGACAGCCACAAAGAGCCATCATCATTACCGCCAAAATAAAAATAAACCTAATTTTCTTCAAAATACAGCCTCTTTCCAAAAAAATATCTGTCAGACCGGAAACCCGACCCGACAGATACAATATTACAGGCATTTTGCAAGAATTGCAACCATTTCATCAATATTTTCTTTAGTAACAACGAGCGGTGGAACAAGACGGAGTGTATTAAGTCCTGCTGAAATAACAATAAGTCCGTTCTCCCTTGCCTTTGTTACCACATTACCCACAGGCATGCTCTCATCAAGCTGAATTCCGCACATAAAGCCTTTTCCACGAATCTCTTTAATAACAGGATTATTCGCTGCAAGCTTGGTAAGCTGCTCCATCATATAAGGAGCAGTATCCTTAACGTGCTTTACTATATCCTCTTCCTCAAATATATCAAATACCTTAGAAACTGCTGCCGTAGCAAGAGGATTACCACCATAGGTTGTACCATGGTCGCCCGGAACAAGTACGGCAGACGCCTTTTCATTTGCAACAAAGGCTCCAACAGGAATACCACAGCCAAGAGCCTTGGCAGTAGTTACCACATCAGGCTTAATTCCATACTGCTCATAAGCAAACATAGAGCCCGTTCTACCCATACCGCACTGAATCTCATCAAGGATAAGAAGCATATCCTTCTCGTCACAAAGCTTTCTAAGACCTGTGATAAACTCCTCTGTGCCCGGAAATATTCCGCCCTCTCCCTGGACAGTCTCACAGATAATTGCACAGGTCTTATCATTAACTAATGCCTTAACACTCTCAAGGTCATTGTACTGTGCAAACTTGATTCCAGGAATTAATGGACCAAATGCCTCTCTATAGTGTGCATTACCTGTTACTGATAAAGCTCCCATACTTCTTCCATGGAAGGAATGCTCCATAGCGATAATCTCATGGTCAGTGCTACCAGCCTTAAGGTAAGCATACTTTTTAGCAAGCTTAAGCGCACCCTCGATAGCCTCTGTTCCACTGTTTGTAAAGAAAGCCTTTGAAAGCCCGGTTGCCTTAACTAATTTCTCAGCTGCCTCCGCAAGCGGCTCACTGTAAAATAAATTAGATGTATGAATAAGCTTATCAACCTGCGCCTTAACTGCATCATTATAAGCCTTATTGTTATATCCAAGCGCAAATACAGCTATTCCTGATGCAAAATCAAGAAATTTATTTCCCTCCACATCATAGAGGTATACGCCGTCACCCTTGTCAAAGGCAAGAGGAGCTCTGTTGTATGTATGTATAAGATTAGCTTCTGCTTTTTCTATAATCTGATTAGTTTTCATTTTCCTTATAGAACCTTTCTGCATTCTTGTTTATGATTGCTGTCCCAATACCCTTATTGGTAAAGATTTCAAGAAGTAAGCAATGAGGAATTCTTCCGTCAAGAATATGTACTCTTGAAACCCCCTTCTCAATAGCATCAATACAGTTATTAATCTTAGGAAGCATACCGCCGCCTACATTACCGTTATTAATAAGCTCTGCTGCCTCCTCTAAAGTAAGCTCAGAGATAAGTGTGCTTGGGTCATCAGCCACTCTTCTTACACCCTCGATATCTGTAAGGAAAGCAAGCTTCTCTGCATTAACCGCCTTTGCAATGGCACAGGCTGCATCATCAGCATTAACATTATATGAGTTAAAGTTCTCATCCACACCGATAGGACAGATAATTGGTAAGAAATCATTCTCAAGGAGAGTATAGATTAACTTAGGGTCAACCTCTGTAACCTCACCAACAAAGCCGATATCCTCACCGTTAGAATACTTCTTAGTTACCTTAAGTGTGGCACCATCCTTACCAGAGATACCAACTGCCTTAATACCTAACTGCTCAACGTAGCTGATAAGCTCCTTATTAACCTTATTAAGAACCATCTCAACTATTTCCATTGTAGCTTCATCAGTTACACGAAGTCCATTTACAAATCTTGGCTCCATGCCTGATTTCTCTACCCATCTGCTGATTTCCTTACCGCCGCCGTGAACGATAATAGGTTTAAAGCCAACAAGCTTAAGTAATACGACATCCTCGATTACCTTTCTTTTAAGCTCCTCATCAAGCATGGCACTTCCGCCGTACTTAACTACGATAATCTTTCTGTTGAACTTCTGAATGTATGGTAATGCTTCAATAAGGACATTTGCCTTTGCCATTTCGTTTTCTAAATTAATCATGGTTTCTCTCACTTTCTATCCCTTTGTATATTTATTAGCTTCTGTAATCTGCGTTAATCTTAACGTAGTCGTAGGTAAGGTCGCAGCCATATGCAGTTGCAGAGGCACTTCCCTGCTTAACATCTGCGATAGCGATTACATGCTCCTTAGAAAGAATCTCTGTTGCCTTCTCCTCACTATAATCAGTTGCCTTGCCGTCCTCAACTATCTTAAGCTTTCCGGCTTCACTCTCAAACCAAATATCCACGATTTCAGGGTCAAAATCTGCACCTGAATAACCCATGGCACAGAGGATTCTTCCCCAGTTAGCATCATGTCCGTAAACTGCCGCCTTAGTAAGACTTGAGGTTACAATTGACTTAGAAAGAACCTTTGCACATTCCTTGCTTGCTGCATTCACAACACAAACCTCGAAAAGACATGTCGCTCCCTCTCCGTCTCCTGCAATTTTCTTAGAAAGCTCCTCCATAATATAGTAAAGAGCCTCATAGAACTTCTTATAATCCTCACTGTTCTCATCCTCAATCTTCTTATTTCCAGCAAGACCGTTAGCAAGTAAAAGTACTGAATCGTTGGTTGATGTATCACCGTCAACAGAAATCATGTTAAAGGTATCCTCAATAATTGCCTTAACTGCCTTCTGTAATAACTTCTCCTCAATAGCAGCATCTGAGGTTACAAAACAAAGCATGGTAGCCATGTTAGGGTGAATCATACCTGAGCCCTTACACATACCGCCGATATGTACAGGCACACCATCAAGCTCTATCTCTACTGCAACCTGCTTAGATACAGTATCTGTAGTCATAATAGCCTCTGCCGCAAGTGTAGCATCAGCTTCTGTGTCACCAAGCTGTGGAGCCAATTTCTCGATACCTGCTAAAATAACATCCATAGGAAGCTGCTTACCGATAACACCTGTGCTCGCAACCATAACTGCATCTGTATCAATGCCAAGTGTCTTGGCTGTAGCTGCTGCCATCTGCTCGCACTTTTCGTAGCCCTCTGTACCTGTGCAGGCATTGGCGATACCGCTGTTGATAACCATTGCCTGTGCACTCTTTGCTTCGTATACTACCTTCTTGTCCCACTTTACTGGGGCTGCCTGAACCTTATTAGTTGTAAAAGTTCCTGCCTTTACACATGGTACCTCGCTGTATACTAATGCCATGTCTTTTTTTACGTTATTCTTAATTCCTGCGTTAAGACCTGTTGCCTTAAAGCCCTTTGAGGCGCATACGCCGCCGTTTATTGTTTTCATAGTTTTTTCCTTTCTTTTATATGTATAATTTCTATGATTATTTACTGTTATAAAAGCATATTTACTATCCACCAAAAATTGGAATTTTTCAAATTGTTCTTATCGGAAAAAACATATAATTCTTTCCGCTCGATGGGCAAGTAAAGTCATGGACAGCACCTACCAAGGTGATGCTGTTTTTATTCATATAGTCCAGCACATCAGAAAAAGTGTTTCCACTTTCAACCTCTGCACAAAGATACTCATATCCTGGGATTGTCCATTTTGTCCATCCTTCTGGTGCGTGCGCATCATCAATACATTCAATGCCAGCAAGGTATAATCCCTTGCTGAAGTTTTCTTCCCAAGGTTTGAAGGAATAGCTGCAATCAGACATCGCACCCCAAATACCAATCAAATTACCATTTTTATCTTTCTTGGCTAATGACTGGACTTCATTGAAATGGGAATTTGCATCCTTCCACAAATTTTGAATAAAGCCTTGACCATCCAGGGTTGAGCCTTCTTTACCAATGATAGAGAACGAAGGCTTAATTCGTTTTTCAATTTTCATAATATTATTTCAGTTTCAGAATCCGCTCC
>JAZQLB010000008.1:0-9511 GCA_045542475.1 Lachnospiraceae bacterium
TCAATCTTAGCTTCATCAATTCCAATCTCTGTTAATGTCATTGGAATACCGCAATCCTTAAAGAACTGCTCTGTTGCATCGATTGCCATATTGGCACATTTATATTTATCTTCTTCTGTAATATTCCACACATTACGGCCATATTCACAGAATTTATCCACAGTCTCATCATTTAAGATGTATCTCATCCAGCGTGGTGTCACTATTGCAAGACCTTCACCATGAGTAACGTCATAGTACGCACTAAGCTCATGCTCAATAGGATGGCAGGTCCAGCCACCGCCCTTTCCACTTGAAATAAGACCATTCAACGCCTGGGTGCTTGCCCACATAAGATTAGCTCTTGCCTCATAATTATCCGGCTCCTTAAGAGCAATCGGACAATACTTTATACAAGCCTTAAGCAGGCTCTCCGCAAATCTGTCTGAGATATAAGCACGTGTCTCTTTTTGGAAATACTGTTCAAATATATGCGACATTATATCCGCTGTTCCGGCAGCCGTCTGTCTGGCAGGAAGTGAGTACAGATACTGTGGGTCACAAATAGAAGCCTGTGGCTTAAAATAATGTGAGCTGGTTCCCAGCTTCTCATTGGTTTCCATGTTTGAAATTACAGCATTCTTATTCATCTCCGAGCCTGTAGCTGCCAAGGTAAGAATTGTAACAATTGGAAGCACCTTTCCAATATTCCCGGCATCTGTAACCAAATCCCATGGGTCTCCATCATAATATGCTCCGCCTGCAATAACCTTTGATGCATCAATTGTGCTGCCTCCGCCTACAGCCAGCACCACATCAATTTTTTCTTTTTTACATATAGCTGCACCTTCACGTACTGATGTAATCTTTGGATTTGGCTCAACTCCACCAAGCTCGAAAACATTATAGCCCGCAAGCAGCTCCATAACCTTATCATATAAGCCATTCTTTTTGATGCTTCCGCCACCATATACCATAAGCACATTTTTACCATATGGTGCAAGTAATTCTGGCAGACACTCTATCTGACCTTTACCAAAGCGGATATCTGTATAGGCATGATATCTGAAATTATTCATTTGTAACCTCCTGATTTTTTAATAACACACATTGTATTATACCTTATTTCTATACAGATTGCCACTCTACGTGATTATTCTTATAAAAAATATCTATATGCCTCATAAACTAATCCTTTTTAAATTGAAACCTATTGTCAGATATGATATATTAATAAGGAGTATACTTTAATTAATCTGGGAGGTATTACAAATGAAAAAAATATTAATATTACTTATGAGTATGCTGTTTACAATAACTCTGTGCTCCTGTTCATCCGCTTCTGATGATGGCACTCATACCTACACAGCTAATGGCAGGAATTACATTGTAAATACCATTGACCACACTATTTCTGATGGAGCTTACACATATCAATATACTCATACCCGAAACGCTAGCGGTTATAAAATAGAAATTACATATCCTGATGGTTCTTCTGCCTGGTGGGGCGGCTCTAATGACAGCAATACAGGTACTGGTGGTCACAGCGATGATTTCTCTTACAATACCGTATATGCCAGTAGCAGCATCCTCTGTGATGCTGTCCTTGATAGTGTTCCAAAGCCATTTAACTGGGGTAAGCTTGGTTTTTGCATAGTTGCAATCATTATCGGTATTATCTGCCTTGCTTCACCATATTCCGTTTGGTATCTTGAATATGGTATACGTTATAAAAATGCCGAACCATCCGAGCTGGCTTTATGGTTGAATCGTATTGTCGGTATTGCGATTATATTTTTTGCTGTCATACTGCTTTTATATAACGCTTAAATTTAAAAAAGTGCAAAATTTCCAATCTATCAGAAATTCTGCACTTTTTTTATTTTATCAACTCCCAAGTCTCATCCTAAAATCCTCATATCCAAATCGTGCCAAAAGCTCATAGCCTCCATCCTGCCTAACACACCATATATCTGGCAGCGCCATTCCATTAAAGGTATTATTCTTACACATAGAGTAAATTGCCATATCCTCAAACAGCAGATAATCCCCTTCCATTAAAGGCTTATCAAAGCTGTAATCTCCTATAACATCTCCTGCCAGACAGGTAGGTCCCCCAAGGCGGTAGGTATATTCCTTCTCGCCCTGCTTACCTGCCCCAAAAAGCGGCGGCATATATGGCATCTCTATAATATCAGGTGCATGGCAGGCAGCGGACATATCAAGAATGGCTATATTTGTGCTGCCATTCTTTAAACAATCCAAAACCCTTGTATATAAATATCCTGCATTTAACGCAACCGCTTCCCCCGGCTCAAGATATATTTCAAGGTTATATTTTTCCTGCATATGTGTAATGCACTTTTTTAAAAGGCTTATATCATAATCAGCACGGGTTATATGATGGCCTCCGCCCATGTTAAGCCATTTTAATTTATATAAATATACTCCAAACCTCTCCTCAACTGCTGATAATGTTGCCTCCAGTGCATCTGAATTCTGTTCGCACAGAGTATGAAAATGAAGCCCGTCAAGCATGTCTATAAGCTCCGGTGTCATATGCTCCTGCCATTGAGCCAAAGTAGTACCTAGCCTGCTTCCTACTGCACACGGGTCATATATCTCATGCCCCTCCTGTGTGGAGCATTCCGGGTTAATACGAATTCCAATTTCCTTTCCGGCTTCCTTTGCACGTGCTCCATACTTTTTTAACTGGTTAGGACTGTTAAATACAATATGGTCTGCATACTTTAACAACTCCTCAAATTCCTCATCCCGATAAGCCCCACAGAATACATGACATTCCTTTCCCGGCATATGCTCTTTTCCAAGCCTTGCCTCATAAAGTCCGCTTGCCTCCGTACCTGCTAAGAAGGGTTCAATAACAGGATACATATCGTAGTTAGAAAATGCCTTCTGTGCAAGGAGAATTTTGCAGCCTGTTTCATCCTGAATCTCTTTTAATATTGTGCAATTTCTGACCAGGGCAGCCTCATCAATAATGTAGCTTGGTGTCGGAAGCCCTGAATTTATAAGTTTTTTCTGAATCACTTCTGTATCCACAAGACATCTCCTTATCTTCTTTTTATCCTGTTAATCTACTAAAACAGGTGACATACTCTCTCTGTGAGGAAGCCCATACTTATCAAGCGCCTCAATATATGGGTCCGGGTCAAACTCTTCAACCGTATACACACCAGCCTTGTTCCACTTACCTGTAAGAAGCATAAGAGCTCCACACATGGCAGGTACACCAGTAGTATAAGAAATTGCCTGTGACTCAACCTCCTTATAGCACTCCTCATGGTCACATACATTGTATATGTAATATGTCTTTGGCTTGCCATCCTTAGTACCAGTGAAAATACAGCCGATATTAGTCTTTCCCTTTGTGCGAGGACCAAGAGTAGCCGGGTCAGGTAAAAGTGCCTTTAAAAACTGGATTGGAACAATTTCCTTTCCCTCATAATTAATAGGTGTGGTTGAAAGCATACCCACATTTTCAAGGCATCTCATATGGTCAAGATAGCTCTGACCAAAGGTCATAAAGAAACGTATTCTCTTAACTCCCGGAATATTTTTAGCAAGTGACTCTATCTCCTCATGATGAAGAAGGTACATATCCTTCATTCCCACATCTTCAAAATTGTATTCTCGCTTAATACTCATGGCAGGAATCTCAATCCAGTGACCATTCTCCCAGTAGCTTCCCGGTGCCGATACCTCACGAAGATTAATTTCAGGATTGAAATTAGTTGCAAAAGGATAACCATGGTCTCCACCGTTACAGTCAAGAATATCGATGGTATCAATCTCATCAAATTCATGCTTAAGAGCATATGCACAGTATGCCTGTGTTACTCCCGGGTCAAAGCCTGAGCCAAGAAGTGCTGTAAGTCCTGCCTCCTCGAATTTCTTCTTATAAGCCCACTGCCATGAATAATCGAAGTATGCCGAAAAGCCCTCCTCCTTACATCTCTTGTCATAGATAGCTCTCCACTGCGGGTCTTCTATATTTTCAGGCTCATAGTTTGCTGTGTCCATGTAATTTACGCCACAGGCAAGGCAGGCATCCATTATGGTTAAATCCTGATATGGAAGTGCAATATTCATAACCAGCTCCGGCTTATAGCTGTTAATTAAAGCTATTACCTCCTCTGTGTTATCCGCATCAACCTGTGCTGTAGTAATCTTTGTTGTAGTTCTGTCCTTAAGCTTCTCTGCGAGAGCATCACATTTTGATTTAGTTCTGCTGGCAATACAGATTTCTGTAAATACCTCACTTACCTGACAACATTTCTGAATGGCAACGGAAGCAACTCCGCCACAACCGATTATTAATACTCTGCTCATTTTTTATTTCTCCGTTTCTTTTTTATTCTTTAATATAGCAAGCATAAGCTCTCTTACCACCTTACAGGCAAGGGCTGTGCTGGCACCGCTTGCATCAAGCATTGGGCTTAATTCATTCACATCTGCCGCAATTACATTACCTCCGCACACCGTCTCTATCGCATTAAGCAGCTCCATAAAGCTTACACCTCCTGCCTCCGGCGTACCCGTTCCCGGAAACGCTGACGGGTCAAGACAATCAAGGTCAATGGTAAAATATACAGGCGCATTTCCAAGTTGCTTGACAGTCTCCTTAAGCCCGTCAAAATTAAACTTATGAAGTCTTGTATGCTCCGTTGCAAACTTAAATTCCTCACGTTCTCCGCTTCGTATACAGAACTGATGTATCCTGCCATCCCCCACTAAATCGTGACACCTTCTGATAACACAGGCATGACTTAATTTAGCTCCAAGATAATCATCACGCAAATCTGTGTGCGCATCAAAATGAATTATGTGCAAATCAGGGTATTTTTTTATTGCCGCCCTGAAGGCTCCAAGCGTAACCAGATGCTCGCCCCCGATAAGAAGCGGCAGCTTATTATCCTGCAAAATAATATCCGTCCTCGCCTCAATATCCTTAAGTGCCGCCTCCGCAGAGCCGAAGCACAGCTCCAAATCTCCGCTGTCAAAGACATTATAATCCGTTAAATCTTCATCCTGATAAGGACTGTAGGTTTCAAGCCCGAAGCTCTCATGCCTTATCGCCGAGGAGCCATATCTGGTTCCCGGACGGTAGCTTGTGGTACTGTCAAAGGGGGCTCCGAATATAACAAGCTCTGCGTTTTCATAATCTGACTCACAGCCGATAAAATTCTCTATATTTCTGTTAAGCATATTTTTTCTTTCCTCCTCATATCAGCAACATTACTGCTCCGACTATTTTTCCACCTCTTCAAGCATCTCCTCAAGGAATGCCGGAAGATAAAAGGCTCCCTTATGAAGTCTTGTGGTGTAATATTTCGTGCGAAGATGGAGCTTATTCCAGCTATCAGCATCAAGGTCATCAATCGGATGATATTTCTTGCTTGCAAAGCCAAAGAGCCAGTAGCCTGCCGCGTAGGTCGGAATATGTGCCTGATATACACGGCTTATAGGAAAGGTATTTGCAATTCTTTTGTGGCTTCTCTGCATGGCATCCGCATCCTGCTTATAAAAAGGACTGCCCTGCTGATTAACCATGATTCCTTCCTCCTTAAGAGCCTTATAGCAGTTACCATAGAACTCCTTTGTAAATAAGCCCTCTGACGGTCCGTATGGGTCATTAGAGTCAACGATTATAAGGTCATATTCATCCTCGCAATACCTCATAAATTTGAGAGCATTCTCATAATGGATATGAACACGCTCATCATCAAGACGGCAGGCATTCCCCGGAAGATACTGGCGGCAGGCTTCCACCACCATCTCATCCATTTCCACCAAATCAATATGCTTTATTCTCTCATAACGTGTCAGCTCTTTAACAACACCGCCATCACCGGCACCTATTACAAGAACCTTTTTTATATTCTGATGAACTGCCATTGGTACATGGACAATCATCTCGTTATATATAAACTCATCTCTCTCAGTAAGCATAATATTTCCATCAAGAGCCAGAATTCTGCCAAACTCACAGCTCTCAAAAACATCTATTCTCTGATAGTCGCTTTCCTTTGAAAAAAGCTGCTTCTCTATTCTGATACTAAGCTTAACGTCAGGAGTATGCTTTTCACTAAACCATAAATTCATCTTTTACCTCATTTCTGCTAATATATCCTGCCCGTAGTAAACACTAATTTGAATTTGCCAGCACATTCAAATGCTCTATTTCCGGGTCCTCCGGTCCTGTCATGCTACAGCCCTTTTCCTTGGCATACTGTATGTATTGTAAAATATCTGCCGTAATTTTCTCTCCCGGAGCAAGTATTGGAATTCCCGGCGGATAGCACATAACAAATTCACTGCACACACGCCCCTCTGTTTCCATGATTGGAAGACTTATTTTTTCCGCATAGAATGCCTCCTGCGGACTGGCAATAACCTGTGGAGGAATATATTCCTGACTTAGCATTCCTGTTTTGTCCCCCTGATATCTTCTGCGAATCTCAGCAAGGGCACTAACCAGACGCTCCACCTCCTGTATTCTGTCACCGATTGACAGATACGCAAGAATATTTCCAATATCACCAAATTCTATCTGAATATCATAATCATCACGAAGTAAATCATATACCTCAATTCCTGCAAGACCAACATCCAGTGTATGTATGCTCAGCTTAATCGGGTCAAAGTCATACACCGAATCCCCATTTATAAGCTCCTTACCAAAGGCATAATAGCCGCCGATGGAATTAATCTCTTTTCTCGCATATTCTGCAATTTTTTGTACCTGCTCAAATATTTTCTCTCCACGAAGTGCCAGATTACGCCTTGAAATATCCAGACTGCTCATTAAAAGGTAGCTTCCTGATGTAGTCTGGGTAAGATTAATAATCTGTCTTACATAGCCCTCATTTATATTAGGTCCTGTAATAAGAAAGCTTGACTGGGTAAGACTTCCGCCACTTTTATGCATGGATACTGATGCCATGTCCGCCCCTGCCTCCATGGCTGATACAGGAAGATTTTTTCCAAAGTAAAAATGTGTACCATGTGCCTCGTCAGCAAGACAGAGCATATTATTATCATGAGCAAGCTTTACAATCGCCCTTAAATCCGAACATATTCCGTAATAGGTTGGATTATTAACAAGCACAGCAACTGCCTTTGGATGCTCCTTTATGGCACGCTCCACCTGCTCCACCTTCATTCCAAGAGAAATTCCCAGTCTGTGGTCAACCTCAGGATTAACATACACAGGAATAGCACCACATAAAACTAAAGCATTAATAACGCTTCTATGTACATTTCGTGGGAGAATTATTTCATCACCACGCTTGCATACGGTAAGTACCATACTCTGCACTGCACTTGTGGTTCCTCCCACCATAAGAAAGGCATGTGCTGCCCCAAATGCTTGTGCTGCCAGCTCTTCCGCTTCTCTGATAACCGAAACCGGATGGCATAGATTATCCAACGGCTTCATGCTGTTTACATCAACAGATACACATTGCTGTCCTAAAAATTCCGTTAATTCAGGGTTTCCACGTCCTCTTTTATGTCCGGGAACATCGAATGGAACTACTCTTTTTTGTCTGAACTGCTCTAGGGCTTCATGAATGGGTGCACGTCTCTGGTCAAGTAGTGCCGGATTAATTGTCTGGTTCATAGCAGGTCTCCTTGCATGATTAATAAAATAAAAACAGGCTGCGCAATACTTACGCAGCCTGCATTGTTATCGCATTACCCTATTAAAGCACAGAATCAAAAAAAATAATTCCACACAAAAATATCAATATCATACCATCAAAATATCAGGTACACAAAAAATTCAGGTATATGGATTCGGGATTGTCAGAGTCTATATAGCAATCACTTTTACTACTCTTATTGACCGTTTCACAAGTCTGCGCATAGCACAATTCGGTTATGAAGTAACCAACTTATAAAATTTGAGCTTCTAACTCAATCAATAATGCAGCCTAAGCTGCAATCGGCAGTGGACCCGGCTGTCCGTATGGCCTCAACTCTTACGAGTGGTCCTAATAATTGCTTGGAAAGACTCCGAAAAAATCTATCCAAAGTAATTGCAATATATCACCTAATAATTGAATTGTCAATAAAAATATGTACAAAACCAAAAATAGTTTTTTCGCCCCGAAGCAGAACTCCACGTGGCAGCAGGCTGGGATATATTATTGAGGACACGCTCTCGCTAAATTGTTGCACGTAACAGTACATAGGGGCTGCAAAATACGCAGCCCAAGTACTGACGGCAACAAAAAGTCCTCCATAATACATCCCAGCCTGCCGCCACGCGGAGTTCATTCGTGCCCTAAAAAAAGCATCTTACATTACAACGAAAAGCACCTATATCAAACAGACCGTTTGAAGAACGCCGCCACTTAGCGAGGTTCTTTCGAGCTTAGTGGCGCTGCGCTCTTCAATGAGCGAAAGCGTGTCTGTTTGGTATAGGTGCTTTGAGTCACTTCAAAAAATCATACTGCGACATATAAAGCTTAAAATAAAGTCCATCCTTCTTCTTCATCAGCTCATCATGTGTTCCCATCTCCGCAATCTGACCATCCTCCACATACATTATACATGAAGAATTCTTAATTGTAGAAAGACGATGTGCGATAATAAACGAGGTTCTACCCTTTAAAAGCTCATTAAGCCCCTTCTGCAATAGAATCTCCGTCTCTGTATCAATACTTGAGGTCGCCTCATCAAGTATAAGAATCTTAGGGTCTGCAAGTACCGCTCTTGCAAAGGATATAAGCTGGCGCTGACCGGCTGAGAGGCGGCTGCCTCTCTCGTTTACCTCGGTGTAATAGCCATCCTCAAGTCCCATAATAAAGTCATGGGCACATACTGTTTTTGCAGCGCGGATTACATCCTCATCGCTTGCCTCCATATTACCATAACGAATATTATCCATAATGGTTCCGCCAAATATGAAGCTGTCCTGCATCATAACACCCATCTGGGTTCTAAGCGACTTAATTGTTACTGAATTAATATCCATTCCGTCTATCAAAAGCTGTCCGCTTGTCAGATTATAGAAACGGCTGATAAGATTAACTATCGTAGTTTTTCCCGCACCTGTCGGTCCTACAATAGCAAAGGACTGACCTACATTTGCCTTAAAGCTTACATTCTTAAGAATAGGTACACCATCATCATATGCAAAGCATACATCCTTAAATTCTACCTCACCCTTAATCTCCGGCATTGGAACAGCACCCTGCTCGTCCTTTACCTTAACCGGCTCATCAATAGTTTCAAAGATTCTCTCAAGGTAAGAAACCGCAGTCAGTACCGAGTTATAGAAATTAGCAAGTGTGGTAATCGGTGCCCAGAATCTTGAAATATATCCCGTAAAGGCAATAAGCGTTCCTACTGTAAGCGCCTCTGTTCCATCAGTAATCCACGCCACCCCAAGAACATATATAATGGATGTGGTAAATACTGTTATGGTCTGAACCACAGGATTAAGCAGGAAATTATACTTAACCGCATTAAGCCATGCTGTTCTTGAATCTGCGTTCAG
>JAZQLB010000009.1:0-3259 GCA_045542475.1 Lachnospiraceae bacterium
TCCTACAATGCCAGATACAACTAATAACGAATCATATCAGCCAATGACATTTGATTCAATCAAAATTGGACTTGCATCAACTGAGAAGATTCTCGAGTGGTCACACGGCGAGGTTACTAAGCCTGAGACTATTAATTACAGAACTCTTAAGCCTGAAAGAGAAGGTTTATTCTGTGAGAAGATTTTTGGACCAAGCAAGGACTGGGAATGTCATTGTGGTAAGTATAAGAAGATCAGATACAAAGGCGTAGTCTGCGACCGTTGTGGTGTTGAGGTTACTAAGGCAAGCGTTCGTAGAGAGCGTATGGGTCATATTAATCTCGCAGCTCCAGTGTCACATATCTGGTACTTCAAGGGTATTCCAAGCCGTATGGGCTTAATCCTTGATTTATCACCAAGAGCACTTGAGAAGGTACTTTACTTCGTATCTTATATAGTACTTGATCCGGGTACAACTAACCTTTCATATAAGCAGATTTTATCTGAGAAGGAATATAATGATGCTTATGACCAGTATGGTGATGCTTTCACTGTTGGTATGGGTGCAGAGGCTATTAAGCAGCTTCTTGAGGATATCGACCTTGAAAAGGATTCGCAGGAATTAAAGGCCGAACTTCAGGATGCTTCAGGCCAGAAGAGAGCAAGAATCGTTAAGAGACTCGAGGTTGTTGAAGCCTTTAGAGAGTCTGGAAATAAGCCATCATGGATGATCCTTGATGTAGTTCCTGTAATTCCACCGGATTTAAGACCTATGGTTCAGCTTGATGGTGGTAGATTTGCAACATCAGACTTAAATGATTTGTACAGAAGAATTATCAATAGAAATAACCGTCTTGCAAGACTTATGGAGCTTGGTGCTCCGGACATCATTGTAAGAAACGAGAAGAGAATGCTTCAGGAAGCTGTTGACTCTCTTATCGACAACGGCAGAAGAGGCCGTCCTGTAACAGGTCCTGGTAACAGAGCGTTAAAGTCTTTATCAGACATGTTAAAGGGTAAGCAGGGACGTTTCCGTCAGAACCTCCTTGGTAAGCGAGTTGACTACTCAGGACGTTCGGTTATCGTTGTTGGACCAGAGCTTAAGATTTATCAGTGTGGTCTTCCAAAGGAGATGGCTATTGAGTTATTCAAACCATTTGTTATGAAGGAGCTTGTTGCTAACGGAACAGCTCATAATATAAAGAATGCCAAGAAGATGGTAGAGAAGCTACAGTCAGAGGTATGGGATGTACTTGAGGATGTTATCAAAGAACATCCTGTAATGCTTAACCGTGCTCCTACACTTCACAGACTTGGTATTCAGGCATTCGAGCCAATCCTTGTAGAAGGTAAGGCTATTAAGCTTCATCCACTTGTATGTACAGCGTACAATGCGGACTTCGACGGTGACCAGATGGCTGTTCATCTTCCACTTTCGGTTGAAGCACAGGCAGAGTGTAGATTCTTATTACTCTCGCCTAACAACTTACTTAAGCCTTCAGATGGTGCTCCTGTTGCCGTTCCTTCACAGGATATGGTACTTGGTATTTACTACCTTACACAGGAAAGACCAGGTTACTTAGGGGAAGGTAAGTTATTTAAGAATGTTAACGAAGCAATTCTTGCATATGAGAATGGTGCACTTGCACTTCACGCAAGAATTAAGGTTTGTATGTCAAAGAAGATGGCAGACGGTACAGTAAGAGAGGGCATTGTAGAGTCTACTCTTGGACGTTTCATCTTTAATGAGATTCTTCCACAGGATTTAGGCTTTGTAGACAGAAGCCTTCCAGAGAATGAGTTTGTTGTTGAGGTTGATTTCCACGTTGGTAAGAAGGGCTTAAAGCAGATTCTTGAGAAGGTAATCAATACTCATGGTGCTACTAAGACAGCAGAGGTTCTTGACAGCATTAAGGCTATGGGTTACAAGTACTCAACAAGAGCTTCTATGACAGTTTCTATTTCAGATATGACAGTGCCGGCACAGAAGAAGCAGTTACTTGCAGATGCTGAGGAAACAGTTGGAAAGATTATGAAGAACTTCCGTCGTGGTCTTATCACAGAGGAAGAAAGATATAAGGAAGTTGTTGAAACATGGAAGAAGACTGATGAAGAGCTTACAGATGCACTTCTTTCAGGTCTTGATAAGTACAACAACATCTACATGATGGCTGACTCAGGTGCCCGTGGTTCTAACCAGCAGATTAAGCAGCTTGCAGGTATGCGTGGTTTGATGGCGGATACATCAGGTAGAACTATCGAGCTCCCTATTAAGTCTAACTTCCGTGAAGGTCTTGACGTACTTGAGTACTTCATTTCAGCTCACGGTGCTAGAAAGGGTATGTCAGATACAGCTCTTAGAACAGCTGACTCAGGTTACCTTACAAGACGTCTTGTAGACGTTTCGCAGGAGCTCATTATCAGAGAGGTTGACTGTTGCGAGGGTAAGGCTATTCCGGGAATGGATGTTAAGGCATTCATGGATGGAAAGGAAGAAATCGAGAGCCTTAAGTCAAGAATTACAGGCAGATATCTTGCTGAGAACATTGTTGACCCTGCTACAGGAGAGATTATTGTTAAGGCTAACCATATGGTTACTCCAAAGAGGGCCGCAGCTATTGTTAAGACCGGTCTTGATCAGGTTAGAATCAGAACAGTTCTTACATGTAAGTCGCACTCAGGCGTATGTGCTAAGTGCTACGGTGCTAACATGGCAACTGGTCAGGCTGTACAGGTTGGTGAGGCAGTTGGTATTATCGCTGCTCAGTCAATCGGTGAGCCGGGTACACAGCTTACTATGAGAACCTTCCATAGTGGTGGTGTTGCGGGTGATGATATTACACAGGGTCTTCCTAGAGTAGAGGAGCTTTTTGAGGCTAGAAAGCCAAAGGGACTTGCGATTATCGCTGAGTTCGCAGGTATAGCTAAAATTAGCGACACTAAGAAGAAGCGTGAAATTATTATTACAGATAATGAAACAGGTAACTCAAAGGCATACTTAATTCCATTTAATTCAAGAATTAAGCCTGACATTGAGGATGGTAAATACATTGAAGCCGGTGATGAGCTTACAGAGGGTAGTGTTAATCCACATGATATCCTTAAGATTAAGGGTGTTCGTGCGGTTCAGGATTACTTACTCCGTGAAGTACAGCGAGTATATCGTCTTCAGGGTGTTGATATCAACGATAAGCACATTGAGGTAAGTCGGATGTAGCCATGTCGTTCTGTGAGCCAAGGAGTTGCCCTTAACCCTTGTCTTCCTAAGACCGCTTGGCCT
>JAZQLB010000010.1:0-7884 GCA_045542475.1 Lachnospiraceae bacterium
AGCAACAACTGTCGGCTTATACACATCACCAAGCTTATTAGCCATGCTTGACTTACATCTCTCGCAGAAACGACCTGACTTAATCATACAGCCACAGCCTTCGCAATCAATACCAACCGGAGAATCTGATGAAAATACCAGTCTCTCTTCTCTAATCCACTTCTCAACCTGCTGCGTTCTTACCTCCGCAGCAGCTGCTACCTCCGCTATTCCAACATTAGTATTCTCTCTGATAAACGCCTTGGCAACCTGAAACTTCTCTTCCATCGCAGCATTACATGCCGCACACAGATAATTGCCACCCCCAATATAATTAAACAGCTTTCCACAGCCTCTGCAATTCCTTACATCCATTTCAATTCCTCCATTCATGTCTTGTATTAAAAGCCACGCCCTATACAAACGGATATACAATACACCTCTTTGGCTCCTGCCTTTAGCAAGGTCTCTGCACACGCATCAACAGTTGTGCCTGTGGTATATATATCATCCACTAGTACTATTTTCTTATATTTTACTACATTATCTCTAACTTGAAAAGCCTTTTTTACATTTTTTCCGCGTTCTTTGTCGTTAAGCTCTTTTTGAGGAACTGTGTTCTTAATTCTGTACAGACACTTCTCGTCCACAGGTATTTGAAGCTCTCTTCCTATAACCCGTGCGATAAGTTCGGTCTGATTAAAGCCTCTTTTTCTCTGACGGCTTCTATGCAGAGGAACCGGTATAATCACATCAGGCTCCCAGCTTCTTACAATATCCCCCCGAAGCTTTACCAGACTTTTTCCGTAAAACTTTGCATATTCCCTTTTATTCCCATACTTAAAGCGATATATGGACTGCTTTAACTCTTCTGTGTATGAAAAAGCTCCAATCCCTCTTGCAAATAAATGCTTTGTTTTATCACAGTCATGACATAGTTCCTCTTCGTCAAAATACAACTGCTTTCCACATTTCATGCAAAAGGGCTGAACTATATATTTGACCTTATGCTGACAGGATGTACAGCATTCGCCATCACTTCCCACAATTTTCTCACAAATTGGACATCTGTACGGATACAATGCATTAACCACACTCCTGTATCCTCTTTGCAAGAGTTGAATAACGCTTTTGCTCATTTTCATTCTGAACCATTCCATAAAATACCTCCCCCTGACCTACCAGACACACACACTTTTTAGCTCTGGTAACAGCCGTGTACAGAATATTTCTGTTCATAAGCATTCTTGGTCCTGGCAGCATCGGCATAACCACCGCCGGATATTCACTTCCCTGGGACTTGTGAACAGTAACCGCATATGCCAGCTCCAGCTCCTCCATCTGTTTAAAGGAATATTCCACATATTTGTTGTCATCAAATCTTATTGTCATCTGTTCAGCAAAGAAATTAATATTATCTATGATACCCATATCCCCGTTAAACACCCCCATGCCACGGTCAATGGCTATACCATACTTGCCTCTTATTTCCCATTCAATCTGATAATTGTTCTTTATTTGCATTACCTTATCCCCCTCACGAAAAATAATGCCGTTAAACTCCTTCTCCTGCTTGGAGTCAGCCTTAGGATTAAGGTATTCCTGCAATACAGTATTAAGCCGCTCCACGCCTACCGCCCCCTTTCTGGTAGGTGTAAGAACCTGTATATCAAAAGGCTTTGCATCCACGTAATTCGGCAGCTTCTGTGAAATCAATGTAATCATTGCTCCTACTGCATTATTCACATCATCTCTTTTTAGAAAGATAAAATCCTTACTGCTTGGTCCTATGCTAAACATCTCTCCCGCATTAATTTTGTGGGCATTAACAATTATATCGCTTTCCTGCGCCTGCCTGAAAATCTTGGTAAGCATAACCACGCCAAAGCGCCCCGAATCAATAACATCCCTAAGAACATTCCCCGGTCCCACAGATGGAAGCTGATTAACATCTCCGACAAGAATAAGCTTAGTCCCCGGCACGATAGCTTTAAGCAGACTGTTCATAAGAAAAATATCCACCATGGACATCTCGTCAATTATGATTACATCTGCATCAATAGGATTCTCCTCATTACGAGCAAAGCCTGCAATCCGGTCATCCTCCGGTGCTCCTGTAAGTTCCAGCATTCTATGAATAGTCTGTGCCTCACAGCCGGTTGCCTCGGTCATTCTCTTCGCCGCCCTTCCTGTAGGTGCTGCAAGACGAATTTCCATACCCTCGCCTTCAAAATATCTTATAATTGTATTAATTGTTGTGGTCTTTCCGGTTCCCGGACCACCAGTTATCACTAACAGCCCATTTCTGATTGCCTGAATAACCGCATCCCTCTGCTTATCATCCAATTCAATCTTCTCTGCTATTTCAATTCTCTTTATCCTGTCAAGCACCTGCTTTTCTTCAATCCGCTCCTGTGTATCCAATGCCTTAAGGGCATAAGCAACAGAAAGCTCCATATAGTAATAGGTCGCTCCATAGATTATTCTTCTGCCATCCTCCTCTTTGACCACAACCTTTTTTTCGATTGCCATGTCTGTAAGATGCTGTTCTATGGATGAAAGGGTTGTTTCCAATAAGATTTCTGTCTGCTCCTTAAGCTCATCATACGGAAGATAGATATGTCCATTGCCGGTTGCCTGCAACAAAACGTACATTATTCCGCTTTTTACACGATAATCCGAATCCACGCTGATTCCTGCACGCCTTGCAATCTCATCCGCTATTTTAAAACCAACACCTGAAATATCATCTGCTATTTTATATGGATTTTCTTTTAATACTGAATATACGGAGGCTCCATAATGAGCGTATATTTTAGCTGCAAGATTAAGTCCTATTCCGTATTCCTGCAAAAACATCATGGCATTACGCATATCTCTTTTGGAAGCCACATTATCTGCAATCTCCATTGCCATTCTTGCACTTATACCCTTAACCTCTGCCAGACGCTCCGGTTCCTGTTCAATTATTCTGAGAGTATCCGCTTTAAATCTACGCACAATACGTGCCGCCAGAGCGGCGCCTACTCCCTTAATCGCACCTGAACCCAGATAACGTTCCACCGCCTTTTCATCCTCCGGTGGAATACTCTCACAGGTATTGACCTTTAGCTGCTGTCCGTACACAGAATGCTCTATATATTCTCCTGTTACCTCCACATACTCTCCCTCATTGGTATATAGAAGCGTTCCCACACATGTAAGTACATCACCGTCCAAATCAAGCTCCATAACCGTGTAGCCGTTCTCTGTATTCCTATAAACAATTTTGTCAACATACCCCTTGAAACGTTCCATTTTAATAACTCCATCCAATTCCTGTATTTATGCACAAAAAGCATGTTCATGCGCAATAACTTGCGCAGGCACATGCTTTTTAATATTCATAAGTTAAATTATAAACCATAATTCCTTTTCATCTGTTCAAAGAGAATCTGCGCCAAACCTAAGCCCTCTCCACCATTAGACTCGCTGGACATAGCTGCATACTCCTGAGTAAGAGTATCCTGAAACATATCCATATATGATGTAGAGGTCGACTCCTCACCCTTAGGAATAGTCTTCTGCATTGCCTTAAATACCTGCTCTGTAAAGTAAGCCTCAAATTCCTTACAGGCCTCCATAAGCTCTGCTTCCGTAACTATCGAAAAATCCGATTTGAGCGTATCTGAAAGCTTATTAGCAGAATTATTCTCTGTAGCATATGTATTGTAGTATGAAGAAATTCCACTCATTAAATCACTCATGGACTACCTCCTGTTATCTCTTAAGCTGATTTGCCTGACTAAGCATATCATCTGCCGCCTGAATTGCCTTTGAATTCATCTCGTATGCTCTCTGGGCAGATATCATATTAACCATCTCATCAACAACCTGAACATTAGAGCCCTCTAAGTAACCCTGTCTAAGCTCACTTGCCTTAAGGTTCGGATTATCACCTTCCTCAACTGCTACACCTGATGCAGCTGACTCCTTATACATACTGCCGGCAACCGACTCAAGTCCTGCCGGATTAGTGAACTGATATAAACCAATCTTAATACCGATAGGCTGCGGATTATTATTAGCATCCGGATAACACACCTGTCCGTCAGAGGTAAATACAAGCTTTGAAATATCATAATCATCACTGCTAAACTGAATAGGAAGTCCATCCTGGTCAAGTACAGGATATCCGTCTGATGAACAAAGCATTGCTCCTCCGTCAGCTGAAAGAGCCATCTGGAAATCACCATTACGCGTATAATACGTCTCTCCGTCCGCACCCATTACAGCAAAGAAAGCATCTCCATCAATGGCAAAAGCATATGTACTTGCTGATTCAAGTAATGCTCCTTGTGAAAAATGTGTAGTAATGGCACTATTACGAACACCAAGACCAACCTGTGCTCCCACAGGCTTATTCTCTCCGTTAGCTGATGTTGTCTTAGTCTGTATTGTCTGATATAACAAAGTCTTAAATTCAGTTGTTGATGTCTTAAAACCTGTTGTATTAACATTAGCAAGGTTATTGGCAATATTATCAACATTAATCTGCTGGGCTGTCATTCCTGAAGCCGCAGTCCATAAAGCACGCATCATAATCGTATCCTCCGTTGTCTTATCCAATATTAGAATTCATTAGAAGCTTCCGCGATTAACCGCCTTCTCTAAGGTAGAATCAATTGTCTGAATAACCTTCTGATTACTCTCATATGCTCTTGAGATATTAATCATCTCTACCATCTCTGATACAACATTAATGTTAGACATCTCAAGATAGCCCTGATTAACCCTGCATACAGCAGCCTTCTCTTTTGCACCGTCAATTGCAGTATACAGATTCTCACCATATTTCTTAAGGTAATTATAATCCTCAAAATCAGTCAGCTTAAATGAATCAACAAGTTCACCATCAGCATATATATTACCCAGCTCGTCGATTACAACCTCTGCGCCCTCCGGAATTGTAATATGCCCCTTCTGACCTAACACATAATCTCCGTCCTCCGTAACAAGAACGCCCTGATTATTCACTGTAAAAGATCCATCTCTTGTATATCTTACGGTCTCCACACCATTCTTAGACAGAAACTCTATTGCAAAGAAACCTGCTCCGTCAAGTGCTACATCATAGGTTCCACCCGTTGTCTTAAACGAACCCTGTGAATGATCTGTATATGTCTCTCCAATCTTAACACCAAGACTCTCTGCACCGATATTACGATTAATATATGCTTCCGAACCATCCTTAACCTTAATGGTATATACACTGTCAAAAGACTGAGAGGTTGAGCCCTCTTTCTTAAATCCAACGGTAGATGCATTAGCAAGATTATTAGTAATAACATCCAGTCTTGCCTGCTGATTAATCATTCCCGTATAGGCTGTATATAATCCTCTTACCATCCGTTACATCTCCATTCTGCTAAAGTACATTTTATTAATGTATATCGACAGGTCAGCAAAAAAACTTTAGACCTAATCTCTCATTCCACCTAAAAATTCGATAAACTTACCGGTTCCGATAGCAACTGCTGTCATTGGATCCTCTGCTGTCATTGTATTAATACCAGTCTTAGATTCGATAAGCTCCTCAAGACCCTGAAGAAGACTTCCGCCTCCTGTAAGAACAATACCTCTGTCTGCAATATCTGCTGCAAGCTCAGGTGGTGTCTTCTCAAGCACGCTGTGTACAGCCTCAACTATCTGTGCTGTAGCATCCTTTAACGCTTCCTCTGTCTCCTCAGAGGTAACTGTTACAGTCTTAGGAAGACCGGTTACAAGGTTACGTCCTCTTACATCCATAGTCACAACCTCTGCCCTAGGGAAAGCACTACCAATCTTAATCTTAATATCCTCAGCAGTTCTCTCACCGATAAGAAGGTTATGCTTCTTACGCATATATCTAACGATTGCATCGTCAAAATCATCACCTGCAATCTTAATAGAAGTACTTACAACAGTACCTCCAAGTGAAATTACAGCGATATCTGTTGTACCACCACCGATATCAACAATCATATTACCGCATGGTCTTGAAATATCAATACCTGCACCAATTGCAGCTGCAATAGGCTCCTCAATAATAGCAACCTCTCTTGCACCTGCTGCCAATGTAGCATCCTCAACAGCCTTCTTCTCAACCTCTGTTACACCGCTAGGTACACATACGCTGATTCTAGGCTTCTTAAGAATCTTCTTGCCAAGTGCTTTATGAATAAAGTACTTAAGCATCTTCTCTGTTACTGTATAATCCGAAATAACACCTTGTCTTAAAGGTCTTACCGCAACAATATTACCCGGAGTTCTTCCGAGCATAAGTCTTGCTTCCTCACCAATTGCTTTTATCTTATTAGTATCCCTGTCAAAGGCTACTACTGATGGCTCTTTCAAAACAACACCCTTGCCTCTGATGTACACAAGAATGCTGGCTGTTCCTAAATCAATTCCTATATCTGTGGTTATCATATTTCTCCTCGTTTCTGCACTGCTTTTCCATGTTACAACGCTATTAAAGTCCATACAAAATCATTATAAACAAAAGTTCTTCATTTTAAAAGGGGTTTTTATAAAAAACTTTAATTTATTTCATTTGCTCATCATTAAATGTCTTCATATATTTTTTGTAATATGGATAATCATGACTCCTGCCTTCGTCTTTTACCGGGACCATATAGTCGCCATACATTACTGTTAATATTTCATCATAATTCTTAGGTATTGGCAACATCATGTTCTCAAACGGTACGTAAATCACTTCTGAATACCACTCCCTATCATATATAAACCGCTTGTCTCCTACATAATATGCATATGCTGCCACTTTCTGACATTCCTCAAAGGAATATAATCCGGCTAACTGATCTGCCAGTCTTCTTATTTGTAATCTTGTATTGACATTTCTATCTATTACTATATTTAACAAGCATTCAATTTTTGTAATATTATCTTGATAATCAGCTTCATTTTCGGCATCCTTTTTACACAAAGCAGCCATGATAGCATATACATCTTCTATTGCAAGTCGTTCATCATAATCATCCGGAAGCCCATCCAAAGGATAAATATCAATACCAGCCGGATATGGAAAATCATGAAACTGTTTTATGTCTTCACATCCATTTTCATATCCCATAGCATTCGTCACCAACGTTCCTAATTCATAACCATAATCTGTCTGCGGACCAATAACCTGGAATCCCTTTGGCAATTCTCTTTTGGCAATTTCTATAAATCTGTCATAATCTGCTCTTTTCATCACTATATCAATATCATCATCCCATGGTATAAAGCCCTTATGGCGTACTGCACCAAGCAGGGTTCCCCAATCCGCAAAATATGTTATATCATTTCTTTGACATATTTCGTCAAACACATACAACACTTCCAATTGTGCTGCCCACGCTCTTTTCATCATTTCCTCTACAAAAAAACCTTCTCTGACTTCTCCCTTAAAGAAATCTTCTGAAAACAATAATTTTTCAACATTATATTTCTTCTGGCCCATTTTGTTCCTCCTGCCTATTCATCCGCCATATTATCCAAATACAATTTCAACTCCCGCTCCTGTCTCCTATAAAAAGGATAGTCATGTGGTGTTGAAATCACAGGCACCATATAGTCGCCATATAAGGTTGTCAATATCTCATGATACCCTATAGGAACTGGTATCATCATGTTTTCAAATCGTACATAAGCGGCTGATTCATACCACTCCCTTTTGAAACGATACTTTCTGTCGGTTGCAAATGTACTTATATGTGCGCAATAACTTACATCTTCCCCTTCATACAGTTGTGCAACAGTATCTGCTAGTGTATGTATCTGTTGTTTAATATTATTTGATACGTCTATTTTTATATTAAGAAGCTCCTCTAACTGATGCACAATCCGATTATCATCTTCATTTATCAATTCCTCTTT
>JAZQLB010000011.1:0-2901 GCA_045542475.1 Lachnospiraceae bacterium
CTTCATCTCGGTGCAACGGCTGTCGCCGTATATTTTAAGAAAAAAAATACACATAGGCAAGCGAGCTTTCCTCTGTGTATTTTTCCCTTAAAATGCATGGCTCATAGCTTTAGCATATCGTTCCTCCACCTAACACATAACCATCCTTATACAGCACTACTGCCTGCCCCGGTGTTATCGCTCTCTGCTTCTCCTCAAACTTAACCTCTATCCTTCCATCAGAAAGCTCCGTAACACGGCACGCTGCACCTTTATGAGCGTAGCGGATTTTCCCCATACACTCCATTCCGTCAAACTTATCGATTCCCATATAATTCACAGAATCCGCCACCAGCATATCCCTAAAAATATCCTCATTCTCGCCTACCACCACCTCATTAGTCTCTGCTCTTATCTCAGACACAAACACATGATGTCCCATAGCAAGTCCAAGACCTCGCCTCTGACCTATTGTATAATGAGTTATCCCCTTATGGCGACCGAGGATTTTACCATCCTTATCCACAAAATTCCCCTCCGGCACTACTATTCCGGTACTTCTCTCGATATATGCCGCATGGTCGTTATCAGGTATAAAGCATATCTCCTGACTATCCGGTTTATCCGCCACTCTAAGACCAAGCTTCTGTGCAATATCCCTAATCTGAGGCTTGCTGTATTCTCCGCAAGGCATAAGTGTATGTGCAAGCTGCTCCTGTGTCAGGTTATACAGCGCATAGGACTGGTCCTTTTCATCCGTAATAGATTTGGTTATGGCATATCTGCCATTCTCAAGCTGCACTATTCTTGCATAATGCCCCGTTGCAATATACTCCGCACCAATCGCTCTGGCGCGATTAAGAAGTGCCTCCCACTTAATATAGCGGTTGCAGGCATTGCAAGGGTTAGGCGTACGTCCTGCCAGATACTCCCTGTTAAAATAATCTATAACCTTTTCTTTAAATTCATCACGAAAATTCATAACATAATGAGGAATTCCAATAACCTCTGCCACTCTCTTGGCATCTGCTACCGCTGATATTCCACAACAGGAATCACTCTCGCCCTCATGCTCCTCCTGCCATATCTGCATGGTCACGCCGATTACATTATATCCCTGCTCTTTTAATAAATATGCCGCCACCGATGAATCCACCCCGCCGGACATGCCTACAACAACTGTTTTTTTCATACTGCCTCCGTGTAGCTTATTTTATTTACTGTCATTATATCGCATTCCCCGAATAAAATATAGAAATATTTATTTCTAAATTTAAGGAAACTAATGTCAGGAAAAAAAATCATCAAAGGAACCCTAATACTTACCGGAGCAGGCTTTTTCTGCCGAATCCTGGGCTTCGTATACAAAATCTATTTATCCCGTGTCCTGTCGGCAGAGGAAATAGGTCTTTATCAACTTACAATGCCGATTATAATGCTTGCTCAGGCAATTGCAATTGGAGGTATGGGAACAGCCGTTACAAAGCATGTATCTGCTTATGCAGGGCTCAATAAAAAAGACCGAGGCTTTATTAATTTTATTGCAAGCCTTATTTTCTGCGTAAGTCTGTCAACCCTATTTTGTATACTGATAATTAACAATGCTGGTTTTCTGGCTGAAAAATTCATTCAGAATCCCCTGTGCACCAATCTGCTTAAGCTTTCTGCCTATTCCATGCCCTTTGCCTGTATCCATACAATTATCGTAAGCTTTTTCATGGGACTGGAGTTTCCGGGCGTTCCTGCATTTTCACAGGTTCTTGAGCAGATATTTAGAATCGGAAGTATATACATATTTGCCGCAATTTGCACACAGAATGGCACTCCTGTTGATGCTACTATAGCAATATATGGCTCCATCACCGGAGAAATCGCATCTTCGCTTTTTACTGTTGCAAGCATTATTATACTAAATAAAAAATACAAGACCGAGAAAACAAGTCTTATAAAAGGAACTGCATACTATATTTCCGAGGGATTATTTCAGTTCAAGGAATCCTTTATGCTGGCAGCCCCAATTACTGCCAACAAAATAAGCATTCACCTAATCCAAAGCCTTGAAGCGGTTCTTCTTCCTATGATGTTAGTTACCTACGGAAGTACACGAAGTGATGCTGTATCCTTATATGGAATTCTTACCGGAATGAGTATACCCCTGATATTCTTTCCGGCAACCATAACCAATTCCATGTCTCAGGCATTGCTTCCCGACATAGCCAAAGCCTGGCAGGCAGGCAATATCCACCACCTTAGAAAAAGTATTGCCCTATCCCTTGGAATTGCCATTAACCTTGGACTTGTGTGTATTCCGGGCTTTTATTTCTATGGTGCAGAATTCGGACGGATAATATTTGATAACCCAACAGTTGCCACTCAGACAAAACTGCTTAGTCTGCTATGCCCATTAATTTTCCTAATCAGTACCCTGTCCAGCATACTAAACGGACTTGGCAAAACAGATATAGTATTTATCTCCAATCTATTTGCCCAATTTATAAGGTTGGCACTTATCGTAGCCATTGTACCCAAAACCGGAATAAGCGGTTATATCTCCGGCATAATTGCCAGCCATGCCTTTATTTGTGTGTACCAGTACATCAAAATAAAACACATAACCGGCTTTCGGCTGCCCTTTACTAACCTTATTCTTATTCCTGCCATTAAAATCATTATTTGCTTTTTTGCCACATTTCCAGCTTTTTTTTATCTGTGGAATAATAATACCTTCCCGGATATAGTCTGCTATACATGTGGCGGAGTTCTTTATGGAATTGCCTGCGTAACTGCCGTTCTTTTATTCAGAAAAAAGGAATAATCATAAAAGTGCACCCTATGCCAGTTCACAAGCTGACATCCGGGTGCACGTTCATCACTACTACTCTTTTAACTGAATTATCTTTGTCTGTTCCATATTGTTATTTT
>JAZQLB010000012.1:0-4440 GCA_045542475.1 Lachnospiraceae bacterium
AAAGCCGGGGCAGTCTAAGTTTGTGACACAGAGAAAAGAGAATGATTTGGTTGAGATACTATCAGGAGTATTTGAGGGAAAGACTACAGGAACGCCTATTTCACTTATTGTTAGAAATGAGACACAGCGTTCTGCTGATTATTCAGAGATTGCCTCTTATTACAGACCGGGACATGCTGATTATACCTTTGATATGAAGTATGGCTTCAGGGATTACAGAGGAGGCGGAAGGTCGTCTGGAAGAGAGACTATTGGAAGAGTGGCAGCAGGAGCTATTGCCATGAAGATTTTAGAAGCACTTGGAATTAAAGTGTATGCCTATTCTAAAGAAATCGGCGGAATTGAAATTGACTACGACAGCTTTTCACTTGAGGAGAGAGATTCTAATCCATTTGCCATGCCAGACTGTCAGGCGGCTGATAAGGTTCGTGAGTATGCGGAGGAGAAGCTTGCAGAATGTAATTCCATGGGTGGTGTTATAGAAGCTATAGTTGAGAATATGCCAGCCGGAATTGGTGAGCCTGTATTTGAGAAGCTAGATGCTAATCTTGCCAAAGCTATTATGTCTATTGGGGCAGTTAAGGGTTTTGAGGTCGGTGATGGATTCCTTGTGGCTAAGTCTACAGGAAAAGAGAATAATGATGTATTCAGAATGAAGGATGGCAAGGTAGTTAAGGCTACCAATCATGCAGGAGGAATACTTGGAGGAATGAGCGACGGTTCCGATATTATAGTGCGTGCGGCAATAAAGCCTACACCATCCATTGCCATGACACAGCAGACTGTTAATAAGTCAGGTAAAGAGATCGATATCTCCATTCATGGACGTCATGACCCTATGATAGTGCCAAGAGCAGTTGTAGTTGTTGAGGCAATGATAGCCATTACTTTAGTGGATATGCTGTTTATGGGAATGACCAGCAGAATAGACAGAATTAAGGATTTTTATAAAGAAGATTAATCGGAGGCAGTAAATGTACGAATTATTAACTACTGACGGAAGAGCAAAAAGAGGAACATTTCATACTGTTCACGGGACCGTTCAGACACCTCTTTTTATGAATGTAGGAACAGCGGCGGCTATTAAGGGTGCCGTTTCAACAATTGATTTACAGGGAATTGGAACTCAGGTTGAGCTTTCAAATACTTATCATCTTCATGTAAGACCGGGCGATACTGTGGTTAAGAAGCTGGGAGGTCTTCACAAATTCATGAACTGGGATAAGCCTATTCTTACTGACTCGGGCGGATTTCAGGTGTTTTCTCTTGCCAGTCTTAGAAAGATTAAGGAGGAGGGCGTATATTTCAGCTCTCATATAGACGGACGAAAGATATTCATGGGACCTGAGGAGAGTATGCAGATTCAGTCTAATCTTGCCTCTACCATTGCTATGGCATTTGATGAATGTCCGCCTCATCCTGCCACAAGAGAATATATGCAGAATTCGGTGGATAGAACTACCAGATGGCTGGAGCGTTGTAAGAGGGAGATGGACAGATTAAACGGACTTCCTGATACCATCAATAAGCAGCAGATGTTATTTGGTATTAATCAGGGTGGAACCTTTGAGGATATCAGAATTGAGCATGCCAAGGTTATTTCTGAAATGGATTTGAATGGTTATGCATTAGGCGGACTGGCAGTAGGTGAGTCACATGAGGATATGTATAATATTCTGGATAAGACAGTACCATATTTGCCACAGAATAAGCCAACCTACCTTATGGGCGTTGGTACACCGGCTAATATTATAGAAGCGGTAGACAGAGGCGTAGATTTCTTTGATTGTGTATATCCATCAAGAAATGGTCGTCATGGTCATGTATATACACATAGAGGCAAAATTAATCTGTTCAATGCTCAGTATGAGCTTGATAATGAGCCTATAGAAGAGGGATGTGGATGTCCGGCATGCCGTAATCATAGTAAGGCGTATATCCGTCACCTTTTGAAGGCAAAGGAAATGCTTGGAATGAGACTATGCGTGCTTCATAACCTGTATTTTTATAATCATCTGATGGAGGAAATCAGAGAGGCTATTGAAGAACACAGATATAGTGAATTTAAGAGAAAAACTTTAGAAGGCTTTAAGGAGCTGGATGGTGTTAAGAGGTAATATTGGTCTGTTTTTGAACTTAAGGAGGAAGAGAAGTTGTATATTTTTATATCACATTCTTCAAAGGAAGCAAAAGTTGCAAATGAAATATGTGAGGCTATTGAGAAAGGTGAGCATAGATGTTTTTTGGCACCAAGAGATATCCGTACAGGTATGGAGTATGCAGAAGAGCTGGTTGAGGGTATAGACCGTTCTGATGCTGTATTGCTTATTCTTTCTGCGAATTCTATTGCATCACCTCATGTTTTAAGAGAGATTGAGAGAGCGGTAAGTAAGAAGATACCCATTATTGTATATAAGCTTGAAGAGGTTGTGCTTACTAAGTCAATGGAGTATTTTTTAATGACCCATCAGTGGCTTAATGCTAAGCCGGGTGAAGGCTATGGGGATATTATTTGTGCCATTGATAATATAAGGAGAACACCAGAAAGTAAGAAAGAAGGAGTAGCGCCTGAAAGCCCCGTACAGACAGAAAATGTGGTAAAAAAAGCAGGGGAAAAGAAAAAATATTTGCCTGAAATATTGATAGTGGCAGTATTGGCAGTTGTTATTTTTATTGCGGTATTTGACATATTTTCAAATGGTAATAAAAATACAGAAGCAGCCGTTACCATAGATGTTGAATTAGGCGATACTATAGTATTTGGAAATTATAATAATGAGCCTATCAAGTGGAGGGTATTAAAGATAGCTGAGGATGGAAAAACAGCAGTCTTAGTTACCAGCAATATTATTACTATGAAAGCATATGATGCTGCAGAGGGCGGTGAATATGGCTCAGAGAATGGTGTATCATATTATGGAATTGATACTGAGGCAGATAAGGATTTGGAACTGCAGATACGTGTAAGAGGTAATAATGATTGGAGTAAGTCAAATATAAGAACATGGCTTAATAGTGAGTCAGAGGTCGTATATTATGAGGATCAGCCTCCATTAAATTCAGCTATGTCAGAGGGCAGGAATGGTTACAGCAACGAACCGGGATTTTTGTATGGCTTTACAGAGCAAGAGTTGGAAGCAATAGTGGCTACTGAGAATGTAACTAAAGGAAATGTTTTGGCAGAGTCGGATATTATAACTACTGACAGAGTATATTTATTATCTCTGGAGGAGCTGGAGTGGTTTAAAACAGCAGATATTAGTATATATGCAAAGCCTACACAGGCAGCATTAGACCAGGATGTCAGTCAATGGTACGAGGTTGCATTTGATGCGTATGGTATGGAGACCTATAACTGGTGGCTTAGAGAGCCTTATGAGGGAACCACAAGTAAATGTTATACTGTTGGCAGCGGATACGTAACTAATGATATAAGATTTTCTAATGTGGGGGCAGAGGGCTATGGAATAAGACCGGCAATTACTGTTGATTTAACCTCAGATCAGATAGTTATTGAGTAATTTACAAAGAAGGATTTAAGATGAAATTAAGGGATTTGGAAAGATACAATAATATAGTTGTTCAGGTGCATGATAATCCTGATGCGGATGCTGTTGGTGCAGGCTATGCAATATACAGATACTTTCTTTCAAAGGGAAAGCAGGTTCGTCTTATATACGGCGGCAGAATGAGAATAGCTAAGAGTAATATGAAACTTATGATACAGGAATTAGAGATCCCAATAGAGTATGTTAAGGTATTGGAAAAACCGGAGCTATTAATTACTGTGGATTGTCAGTATAGAGAAGGTAATGTAGTGCTCTTTGAGGCAGATAATGTTGCAATAATTGACCATCATAATACAGGACGTGCATCCGACAATATGGCAGAGATAAGAAGCCATATTGTTAGTTGTGCTACTGTCTGCTACGACATGCTGCGAGAGGCAGGTTTTGATGTTAATGAAGATATTAGAATAGCAACAGCACTTTACTATGGCTTGTACATGGACAGTAATGAGCTTGCAGAAATCAGACACCCATTAGAAAGAGATATGATAGATTTTCTTCGAGTGGATAAGAAGCTTATAAAGCGCCTTACACATGCTAATTTCTCTATTGATGAGCTTGAGACGGCAGCTATTGCAATGCTTCGTTTCAGTTATGATGAAGCAAAGAAATTATCAATTATTAAATCAAAGCCATGTGATCCTAATATTCTCGGACTTGTTGGAGACATGGTTATACAGGTTGACAGTATTGATGTGTGCATAATTTTTAATGAGTGTTCGGGAGGTTATAAGCTTTCTATACGAAGCTGTGATACTGAGGTGGCGGCAAATGAGCTTGCAGCTTATTTGACAGGCAGCTTAGGAAATGGAGGAGGACATATTGATAAAGCGGGTGGCTTTATTAATGAGAGCCGTTTTAGAGAAGAATA
>JAZQLB010000013.1:0-7562 GCA_045542475.1 Lachnospiraceae bacterium
ATATTTTTTCAGAAAAGTATTGACAGGTGTAATGTCGAGGTCTGACTATGTTCGTAGGAGGTGATATAGAGGTATTGGCTTATTGGTAAGTGATGCGAATGCTAAAAGAAAAGCCCGTACCTTAGTCGGCAGGGGCTTTATCCAAAATTTCATTTAGTTTAAACTTAAAATAAGAATATGTTGTGTCTTTTAAAGATTTTAAGTCTTCGGTAGATATAGGAATATATTTTGAATCAGACTTTAATGAAAATGATTCCGTAAGACATTCATATTCCAAGGAGAAGCCAGCTTCTGCTATTAAAGGCAAGAGACTTTGGTAATATTCGTAAGGTAAATCGCGACTTTCCCACCCACATAGGTAAGAAACGGAAACATTAAAAACCGCAGCGATTTTTTTGATTTTGTCCATACCCACATTAGATAATCCAGATTTTTCATATCTGGAGATAGTAGATTTACTTAAACCAGATTTATGGGCTAAATCATCCATGCTCATATTATTTTCTTTACGCAATTTTTTTAATACATTTGAGGAATAGGTATCAAATTTTTGTGTGATTTCATTGTATATCATTTATAGTACCTCCTTCCATTTTTTATCATAACAAAAATGTTTCAATGTTGCAACAAAAATAAGTGAAATGTTTCAAATGTGGGTTGACACGATTTAGGATGTATGGTACTATATGGTTGTTTCAAAAATGGAACAAAGCACAAAAAAAGTATTCAAATATAAAACGAAAGGAGGGGGCGGAGTGAAAACTGTTACAGCGCATGTTACAGAAGATTTTTACAAGAAAGTAAGACATTATGCAGTGGATAAGGGAGTATCCGTTGGAAAGCTTATCCGTGAGTTACTCGAAAAAGAATTAAAATCAAAAAAAGAGCAAACACACTAGCTTTGGCGGGCAATGTGTTTACTCATATGGTAGAAACCCGTAAACGGAATCTCTATGTGCATTATAGGAGATTCCGCCTGAATTTGCAAGGAGGAATTTGCAAGATGCAGAATTTAACAGTAATTGAAAATGATTTAGTGCCAGTATATGAGACAAGTACTGGTGAGAAAGTAGTATATGGTTCAGAACTTTATGAAGTGCTGGGAGTAAAAAGCCGTTTTAATGATTGGATTACAAATCGATTGAAAGATTGCGAAGCTACAGAAAACGAGGAGTTTCATAGTTTTACTAAAAATTTAGTAAAAGGTGGCAGACCTCAGAACGAGTACATAATCAAACTCGATACCGCCAAGGAAATGGCGATGCTCGAGCGTAACGAAAAGGGCAAGCAGGTTCGCAGATACTTCATACAAGTGGAGAAGAAATACAGAGAGAACCCACTCGATAACTTATCCACAGAGTTAAGAGCAGTTATAGTAGTTGATAAGCGAGTAACAGCCATTGAGGGCAAAGTGGAAGGAGTAACAAGCAGAATTGACCGCCTCGAATATGACATCCCGCTCTACGGAGCAGAAGCAGACGAACTCTGCAATCACGTTAAGCGTAAAGGCGTAGAGGTAATGGGTGGCAAGAAGACCAACTCATATAAGGACAATGGCATACGTTCCGCAGTCTATACGGACATCTACAATCAGATTAAAAGAGAGTTCGGCTTATATGACGATAAGGGCAGATACACAAGCTACAAGTCACTTAGGAGACGTTACATACCGGATGCACACGAGCTGATTGATTGTTACGAGCTTCCGACCTACCTGTCGGAGCAGATAAGGGATTGTAATGCTCAGATGAATATGGAGGTGTAGCCTATGTATGAGATGGTGAATGAAGAACTTATGATAAAGTCTTGTGTAACGAGAGATTTAACTCTTGAGCAGATAGTGAAAATGTCTCAGGAATGGGGCGGAGCTAGACCAGAAGGATTCACGTTTTTTGCTGATTCTGATGGAGCCATAGTCATTAACAAAGATTGCGAAGATTATGACCAGATACTTGACCTGGTCGAAGCATACCTCTCTTTGAGTGAAGAGAAGAGGACAGAGGCGAAGAACCGCATTGAAAGCTTATATGTAATATTAGCTGCAAGAGTTATGGATAATGCCCTTGAGACTAGAGCCGTAGTAAAAGAACTGGAGATATCCAAACATCAGGATACTATTACCGGGATGGATGCAAAGGTGATTAATGCGATGGCAAACCTACATGATAATATGTGTGTAGCCATGTCATATGCATTTAACTATGGTGTAATGCAGGGTAAGCGAATGGAACGTGCAAGACGTAGAAAGTAATATCCTCAGAGGGTGCCGTAAAAAAGCATCCTCTTTTCTGTTGCAATTCCCATAACTTTAAGTTATAATATACCCGTAATCAATAACTGAATACAAATGAACACAAGAGGGGATGATACAATGTCAGAGTATTGGTGTTCATGTCCGAATTGTGGCAATCCAAAGATGCTTAAGTGCAGGGAAGATACAAGACTGTACAATTTCCCAGGATACTGTAAACGCTGCAAGACGGAATCAATAATAACAATAGAGCCAAGGAGCCGGATAACTAAGAGAGATTAGTTGTTTGGCTCTTTTTTGTTTGCCGCAGGATGGAGAAGTGGTTACCTCGCCAGCTTCCTAAGCTGGAGAACGCCGGTCCGAATCCGGCTCCTGCAATTATCTGTGGGTGATACTCCCACGTAAAATAATTAATCGTAAAAGGAGATAGAACACAATGAAGAGAGAAGAATTAGAAGCTCTTGGCTTAACCAAGGAGCAGATTGATGTTGTGCTTGATACACATCATAAGGAGATTGACCCGGTTAAGACAGAGTTACAGAAGGCGAATGATGATTTAAGTGCTGCTAACGACACTATCAAAGCTAACGATACAGCCATGGCAGAGCTTAAGAAGCAGTTAGAGGGCTTTAAGGATGTTGACGTTACCGCACTTAATGAGACAATCAGCAATCTGGAGAAGGAAAAGCAGACCATGAAGGCTGATTATGAGAAGAGTATTGCTGACCGTGATTTCAACGACCTCTTAAAAGAGAGTATCACAACTGCCAAGGGCAAGAATACCAAGGCTATCACCGCCTTACTGGATGTGGAGACCTTAAAGGCTTCTAAGAATCAGAAAGAGGATATTGCAAACGCAATCAAGGCTCTTACAGAGGCAGAGGACAGTAAGATGCTTTTCGGTGATAAGGAGCCGGAGACAGCAGGTACAGTTAATTTAACCGGCACAGTAGGAAACGGTGCCAACACATCAGGGGACACCATGAAGAGTGCCCTCGCAGAATATTATAAATAAAACGGAGGTAAAGAAGAATGCCATTAACATTAGCAGAAGCAAAGGTCGGTATGACCGACAAGGTTGACCAGCAGGTCATTGATGAATTCAGAAGAGATTCGTTATTACTTGATAAGCTTATTTTTGATGATGCTGTATCACCGGGAACTGGCGGCAGCACATTAACATATGGCTATCAGAGATTAAAGACACCATCTACAGTAGCAGTGAGAAGTCTTAACACAGAGTATGCACCAAACGAGGCAAAGAGAGAAAAGGCATCAGCAGACCTTGTTATCTTTGGTGGAGCGTTTGAAATCGACAGAGTAATAGCCCAGACATCAGGTGCGATTGATGAGGTTGATTTCCAGTTAAAGGAGAAGGTAAAGGCTGCAACCAACTATTTCCATATGCTGGTAGTTAACGGAACTAAGAATGCGACAGGTACAGGATTTGTTGTTAATACCTTTGATGGTCTTAAGAAGATCCTTTCAGGCTCTGACACTGAGTACACCTCAGCGGTGGATATTTCCACATCAGAGAAGCTTGATACCAATTACAATGCATTTCTTGATGAGCTTGATTCATTCATCAGTAAGCTTGCGGAGAAGCCGGACTTACTTATGATGAATAATAAGATGCTTACAAAGGTGCGTTCAGCTGCACGTAGAGCCGGTTATTATGATCGTACTAAGAACGCCTTTGGAGAGGTTGTAGAGACTTACAACGGAATTCCATTAATGGACCTTGGTGAGTATTACGATGGTTCAGGTTCAGTTGAGGTGGTTACAACTGAGGATGATGGTACATCAGCAATCTATGCAGTTAAGATTGCTCTTGATGCATTCCACGGTATATCGCCAAAGGGCTCTAAGATGATTGATACCATTCTTCCTGATTTCAAGACAGCTGGAGCTGTTAAGAAGGGTGAAGTGGAAATGCTGGCAGCAGTTGTTCTTAAGAACAGCAAGAAGGCTGGTGTCCTTAAGGGTATCAAGATTAAGGAAGCAACAGCCTAAATAATGATGAGAGTAAAAGGGGGAGCTTGATATGTCTAAGTTAGAAGTTAGCTGGGAGTATTACAGCTCCCATTTTAATAAGCTTACAGAGGAAGAGTTCAATAATCTACAGTATGAAGCATCAATGATTGTTACTAGAGTGTGCCGCCCATACGTGCTTAAAGCAGTTCTGGGAAATACAGAGGATTCAAGGAATGACTTTCTTAATGATGCAGTATGCAAAGTAACGGAAGGAATGTACGAGCAGACTATACACAGCATTGGCAGTGGCGTAACATCAGTATCAAATGACGGATATTCAGAAAGCTATGCTATAACCAAGCGTGAGGATGCAGACAAGGAGCTGACCACCATTGCAAAGAGGTGGCTTACCGGCACCGGATTGGTAGGTGCATTGTAATGTTTAATGACACAATCACGATATACCAGTATGAGGAAGCTACAGAGACATGGAAGCGGACAGTAATCAAAGGCTGTATGTGGTCAGAGGAGATTGTTAAGGCAAATGCCTCTGATGGAACCATTAATGTGAGTAAGGTGGTCAATATTACCATTCCAGCTTCTGCAAGAGCCGACAGGAAGTACATAGATTATAGGCTGTACGCTTCTAAGTTGGCTCAGAATGAGTTTTTCACCTTTAATCCGACCACTAACATGGATGTGGTCGTTTTAGGAGCGTGTGAGGCTGAAATAACAACAGAATACACCCTTTCCATGCTGTTACGGGAACACATATCAGCAACAATATCCTCAGTCAATGATAATACCGGAGACAGTAGACGGTATTTGAAGAATATTAAGGTGGTGGCAAAGTAATGTACGATTCTTATATCGAGCTCCCCAGTGTGACTGCTATAATGCGTAAATTCGGATTGGAAAAGCGTGGGGAGGTACAGAATCTTGTCGCCAATGAGGTTGTAAAGCTATGCGAGCCTTATGTACCATTTGACGAAGGCTATCTTAAGGAAAGTGTCCGCATAGAGGATGGTGGAGAGACTGTAAGCTGGAATACACCATACGCAAAGTATCAGTATTATGGCATGTTGATGGTTGCAGAGAATGGAAGCTCCTGGGCTAGGTTTGGTGAGACTAAGCATCTTACAGACATACCATTAAAACACCAGAATGGCAGACGTTCCAAATGGTTCGATTATGCCATGCAGAATGGTGGAATAGAGCAGATAACACAGGCAGTAAGAAAAAGAGTAGGAGAACTGGGCAAATGACAATAAGCGAGAGTATTATAGAATACCTTCGTGAATGCGAAGAAAAGATTAAGTCAGTAGATACAGACAGCCTCAAGGGCACATCCATATCCTACGGACTGAAAAAGGAGCCGTCACAGAATGTTAAACATTATCTGAGCGGCAGAAAGATATATACCGAATACTATGAGTTTACGGCACGAATGGATAATAAGACCAACCCGGAACGTATAAGTAACAATGCATTTTTTGAACAGCTCACAGACAAGCTGGAGGAAAATAATGTTAATGGTATTCTTCCGAAGCTAGCAGCAGGTAAGTGTAAGAGCATGGACATTAGTGTTCCATTCCATGTGGTAGTCAGCACAGTTGATAGTGCGGTATATGCATTTACATTAAAAATAGTTTATGAAAAGGAGAAGTAAGAACCATGAGAGAGATGTTAAGACATTATTTCAATATCGGAACCAGTGATACACCGAAATATGCCCTCATTGGTGATGGTGTGACATCCTTAACAGAGAATTTTAATCCTGAGACTGAAACTAAGCATTACATTCATCAGGCAAGTGGTACAACTCGTATTAAGAGCTATACACCGTCCATGAATTTCAGTAAGGATTACATCAAGGATGAGGAGTTCCAGACGTGGATTGATAAAAAGGTGAAGGTGCTGCCTATTGGCAAGGATGCAGAATCAGATTATATCAGAGTTAATATTGCAGAGACACCGATATCAGAAGGTGTGTATAACGCAGTTAAGAGAGGTTGTACATATCAGTTTGACAGTATTGGCGGGGATGCAGGCTCTGATGTGGTTAATTCAATGACCATCGGCGGTGTAGGCGATGGCATTCAGGGTACCTTTAACGTGGAGACACTTACATTTACACCAGCAGTATAATTAATAAAATGCCGTGTCCCTTGGGGGTTACGGCATTTTGTAGAAAGAGGTTAATATGAGCGAAATAAGATTGCAGACCCTAAGGGGAACAAAGATATATCTTGATGATGGGGACGATTACGTGTTGGTTAATTTTGACGACCTTCATTTGGTTGACAAATTCGAGAATATCCACAAACAGGTGTCAGAGGTTGCCGAGAAGACCAAGAATGGCGAGGCTCTGTCAGAAGAGGAACTGGATATTAAGATTTGCGACATCGCAAAGGAATTAGAGGGGATTTTTGGTGAGGGCAGCACCAAGAAGCTGTTCGGTACAGATAAACCATCACCATATGCTATTGCTGTTATCATTGAGAGGTTTGTGCCTATTATTAATGATGTGCGAAAGCAGCGTGAGAGTGAAATCATGAGTAAGTACAATAGTGCAAGAGGTCACAGAAACAGATAAAAGAAAGGTCGTAAAGGCAGATAATGTTTAATGTGTTGATTGATGAGCTGCCAAGTGAATACAGCGGACATCCTATAGATACGTCATTCCGTACAGGCATTATGATTATGCAGGCTCTATCAGATGCAGAGCTGTCAGAGGACGAACGTATCTTTGCAGCATTAAATCTCTTATTCCCGGAACGTGATGGAAACTTTGATATCAGAGAAGCTTTGAATGGATTGGAATGGTATCTGAAAGGCTGGGACACTGATAACCCTGACACATCTAATAAGGCTGAGGCTAAGGTAATGGATTTCGATAAGGACCAGTGGAGAATATATGGAGCCTTTAGAAACCAGTATAATATTAATCTTAACATAGAGGAGCTCCATTTCTGGGAGTTTATGGCATTGTTAGCCAATCTGGAGGAGTGTGCATTTACAAGAATCGTACATGTCAGAAGTACAGCTATTAAAAAGGATATGTCCACAGAATATAAGGATTATCTGCGAAAGGCAAAGGAGCGGTATGCGATTGAAACGGTAGCAGCATTATCACGTGAAGAACAGGCTCGTGTTGATGAGTTTATGAAATATGCAACGATAAGGAAGTGATAAAAGGGCAGAGTATGATGGCAGAGTAAGGATATCAACTGCGGTTGATATTACCAAAGCTGAAAAAGATGTAGAGCAGTTAGAAGAAAAGCTTGAAAAATTATATGCACAGTCACAGAAGGACGATGCTATAGGTGTAAAAACT
>JAZQLB010000014.1:0-12541 GCA_045542475.1 Lachnospiraceae bacterium
AAATTGCTCAATTTCCTATAACATAAAAAATCAAGCAGTTATCTCCACGATAACTGCCTGACAATAATTATTCTTCAATTATAAATCTTATATCTGTCCCTCAAGAACCTTCTTAGCCTCTTCAAGTACAGCATCGATTCCGGCAGGATTCTTACCACCAGCCTGTGCCATATTAGGACGACCACCACCGCCGCCGCCTACTAAGCCTGCAACTGCCTTAATGATATTACCTGCATGAACACCACTCTTAACGAGGTCTTCTGTAGCTGTAACGATAAGATTAACCTTATCTGAGCCCTGTGCTGAAGCAAGCACAACAACACCTGAGCCTAACTTCTCCTTAAGAGAATCGCCAAGATTACGAAGCTCATTCATATCTACATCTGCAACCTTAACGCCAAGGTATTTAACACCCTTAACCTCTACAACATTGCCCATTACATCACCAAGAGCTTCATTAGCTGCCTTAGCCTTAAGTGACTCATTCTCGCTTGAGAGAGCCTTAAGCTCAGCAAGTAAGCTGTTAATCTTGTCTGATAATGTATCAGGAGTTGCCTTAAGAAGCTTAGCTGCATTAACAAGCTCCTCTTCCATCTTCTTATAGTAAGCAAATAAACCTTCACCTGTAAGAGCCTCAATTCTTCTTACTCCGGCAGCAATACCAGCCTCTGAAACAATCTTAAATGCAGTAATAACTCCTGTATTCTTAACATGAGTACCACCACAAAGCTCCTTAGAGAACTCGCCCATGGCTACTACCCTTACTGTTTCGCCGTATTTCTCACCAAAGAGTGCCTTTGCACCAGTCTTTTTCGCATCCTCAATGCTCATTTCCTTAGTCTCAATATCAAGACCTAAAGCAATCTGCTCATTAACAATAGCCTCAACCTTAGCAATCTCTTCCTTGGTCATGGCTGAGAAATGAGTAAAGTCAAAACGAAGTCTGTCAGCAGTTACCAAAGAACCTGCCTGCTCTACATGAGTACCAAGAACAATTCTTAATGCCTCCTGTAAAAGATGTGTTGCACTATGGTTCTTACCAATAGAAAGTCTCTTATCTGTATCGATAGTAAGTGTTACTTCATCAGCAATATTAAATATGCCACTCTCAACAACACCAACATGTCCAACTCTGCCGCCCTTAAGCTTGATTGTATCAACAACCTTAAAGCTTGCGCCATCCTTAGTAATATATCCTGTATCCGCAGACTGACCACCCATTGTAGCATAGAAAGGAGTCTCATCTACAATGATTGTTCCCTGCATACCCTCTGATAAATCGCTTACCAGCTCTGTATCAGTTGTAAGTACAGAAATCTTAGAGCTGCAGCTTGTATTCTCATAGCCAACGAACTTAGATGTGATTGAGGTATCAATCTCATCATATACGGTTGCATCTGCACCCATATAGTTAGTAACGGCTCTTGCCTCTCTGGCAGTCTTTCTCTGAACCTCCATGGCATTCTTAAAGCCCTCTTCGTCAATACCAAAGCCCTTCTCCTCAAGAATCTCCTTAGTAAGATCAACAGGGAAGCCATATGTGTCATAAAGCTTGAATACATTCTCACCTGAAAGAACCTTAGCGTTATTAGCCACTAATTCCTCTTCCATATCCGCAAGAATAGAAAGCCCCTGGTCAATAGTCTTATTAAACTTCTCTTCCTCGATTGTAAGAACCTTTAAGATGTAATCCTGCTTCTCCTCAAGCTCATGATAACCATCCTTGCTCTCGTCAATAACAGTCTGCGCAAGCTTCGCAAGGAAAAGACCATCAATACCTAATAATCTTCCATGTCTTGCTGCTCTTCTTAAAAGTCTTCTAAGAACATAGCCTCTGCCCTCATTAGACGGAATAATACCATCAGAGGTCATAAAGGTAACTGAACGAATATGGTCAGTAATCAATCTGATAGAAACATCCTTCTTAGCATCAGTCTCATACTGAACACCTGCAATCTCGCATACCTTGTCACGAATAGCCTTCATTGTATCAATGTCAAATACAGTATCAACATCCTGAACAACTACTGCAAGTCTCTCAAGCCCCATACCTGTATCAATGTTCTTATTCTGAAGCTCTGTATAATTACGATGTCCGTCACTCTCAAACTGTGTAAATACGTTGTTCCATACCTCCATGAAACGGTCACAGTCACAGCCTACCTTACAATCCGGCTTGCCACAGCCGTACTTTAAGCCTCTGTCATAATAGATTTCTGAACATGGACCACATGGACCAGCGCCGTGCTCCCAGAAATTGTCACACTCACCGTTCTCGTCTCTGTAGAAACGTGTAATCTTCTCAGCAGGAATTCCAACCTCTTTATTCCAGATATCGAATGCCTCATCATCCTCACCGTAAACAGATGGATATAATCTGTCAGCCTCAAGTCCGATAACCTCTGTTAAGAACTCCCATGACCAGAAAATAGCTTCTCTCTTAAAGTAATCACCAAAAGAGAAATTACCAAGCATCTCAAAGAAGGTAAGATGTCTTGCTGTCTTACCAACATTCTCAATATCACCTGTTCTGATACACTTCTGACAGGTAGTAATTCTATTACGTGGAGGTATCTCCTGTCCTGTAAAGTAAGGCTTAAGTGGTGCCATACCTGCATTGATTAATAATAAGCTCTTGTCATTATGTGGAACAAGAGAAAAACTGTTAAGTGCAAGATGCTCCTTGCTCTCGAAGAACTTAAGATACATTCTTCTTAAATCATTAACGCCATATGATTTCATGGCAAAAATCCTCCTAATGGTAAAATTATGCTTCCTTCTCCTCAGCCTCTGCTGCTACAACCTTAGCATCATGTCTCTGACGAAGAACCTTGCCTAAAACAACTGCACCCACTACGCAACCGCCAATGACTGCCACCTTTAAAACCTCTACAAACACCTCATTAATTAATGTATAAATGTCCATATCGCTTCCTCCTTATGATTTAAGCATTATTTAATGTTATCACAGTTAAAAAAACAGGTCAAGAACTTTAACATTCCTGCTTCCATATTCCTGTTTTCTCGAAATCCTTAGCCGCCATCGCCGCTTTATCAAGAATTTCCTTTTTGTAGCCAAGCAGTCCCAGTAATTTAATTGCATTACGGCTTACTGCCCTGCCGGTTTCCAATTTATAATTAAACTTAACATCATTATCCGTAATTTCTTCTGAAAAATGATAATTAAAGAAATAATTCTCAAGAATTGATGTAAGCTCAATATCATGTGTTGCCGCAAAGCATATGGTATTGGTGGTTGAAAGACGCTTAAGTATCTGTGAGGATGCTGCTATTCTTTCAATTGTATTGGTTCCACGTAACACCTCATCTATAAAGCACAATACCGGATGCTTATATTCCGGATTCTCTGCCGCATCCATAATTCGCTTTAAGGACTTAATCTCAACCATATAGTAGCTCTCATTATTCATAAGATTGTCCTTAAGTGCCATTGATGAATATATCCTGAATTTAGAAGCTCTATAGCTTCGTGTCAAGGATGTATTAAAGGTCTGTGAAAGTATTGCATTAATTCCGGCAGCCCTTAAAAATGTAGACTTACCAGAGGCATTAGAACCTGTAATTAATACCGATTTATCAGTAACTATACTGTTATCCACCGCATTTTCAATCAATGGATGAAATAAGCCCTCTGCATTATATTTGTTATAAAACTTCTCCTCAAGAACAGGTCTTGACCAATATGGAAGCTGCTTTCTGAAGGAAGCCGCTGCAATCATTGCTTCAATATATCCAAGTGTCTCATACAGCTCCCATACAATTGCTTTTTTCTCATTAAGAGACTTAGCAACACTATAGAACTTAACAATATCCAGATGTGTAAGCATTCTTACATAATCCATTACAAATTCAAGAATATTGCCCTTTGAGGAAGACATTATAAAAGAAAAATTCCTGACACTATCCAGCTGCTCCAATATCTTTGTCATTCTGTCACAATATTCCTTAATTCCTTCAAGCTTCATGGATATAATACTTTCAGCACAATTACACATGGCAAAAATATACTTTACACACATGAAATAATTCTCAATCTCAGCCTTAAATTTGTAATATACTGAAATATTAATTCCTGCCGAAATAAGAACAAATGCAATTCCGCCCACTGCATCCACTGTCAGACAATATACCAATGCACCAAAAAATAATACCATAAGTAATATATTCGGAATACATGACCGGCTTGGACATTCACCTAAATACTCAATATAATCCGCAATAGACATTTTTCTTGCAAAGCCAAAGCCGGAATACTTATAAGACAGCTTCACACGCTCGTCCTCATGTACCGTAAAATACTCCATAAGCCTGTCACGTTCTAAAAGCTCGTCATCTGACACATTCGTTTTTCTGATGAGCTTATATAGAAGCTCCTGCCCAAAAGACGACTGGGTATTATCCATATTTTTAAATACCTGGTCCATATTAAGGTCATTCCAGGTTATATCATCAACACTCTCATCTCCATCATCAGATAAGTAAAATCCATGGGATATATTATCAAATTCCTCATAATAGTAATTCTTTACCGGCTTCCGTCCAAAGGAGCTTCGTATCTTCTCCAATGTACTCTGCCTCAGCTTATATGCCTGATATGCAAAAATGCCTACAAATATTATTATTGGCAGGGCAAAATAAAACGTCCAATCCAACTCGCTCAAAACAAATATCTCCAATCGAATAGTTTATACAATATCTTTAATTATATTAATATTTGGATATATTTTCAAGTAATTTATACATATTTAACAAATAAATATGTATATTCACAAATCCGACAAAAAAGCAGGGTTCAAACGAGGTTCCATACGCCTCAAATCTGTAATTCCCTGCTTTTTTCATGATTAAATGTATATTTATTAAATAATAAGACAAATAAGTCCACCGCTATTGTCATTTACAACCTTCTGCATGGTATCCATAAGCTTTGTCTGGCAGTCATCATTCATCATCATAAGCTTGGTTCTGATGCCATCACTCACTAACTGCTCTATAGTCTTGCCAAAAATATTGATATCCCATACATCACCGTTTTTTGTATTTTCATCAATATAACGTATTAAATCCTGTGCCTGCTGCTCACTTCCTACTATAGGAGCTATTTCCGTACCGATATTAACCTTAATCATATGGTAGGATGGACTTTGTGCTTTTAGCTTCACACCATACCTGCCTCCGTTCTTAATTACCTCCGGCTGGGATATTACAATTTCCTCCTTAGCCGGCTCTACTACACCATAGCCCTTATGCTTAACGGTATTAATTGCATCCACATAACGTGTAAGACTACATTTCTCCTTAGAATAATTCTTAATAATATTAATAAGGTCATATTCATTCTCAATATGCTCATCTGCCATTTCGCTAAGCATATTATAATACAGGCTTTCATCTGTCTTAAAAATAATTCTTATTAATCCATCTGCCATATTAAGAGGTTCATTTTTTACCTCCTCAATATATTTAGACTCAACCTTAAGACACTCCTTATTAAAGTCCCTGATATATGTAATTTTATTAAGAATACTGCCCGCTGCATTAATAAGGTCCATTTTAATTTCATTATCATCTGAAAGAGTCTCAATCCACTTATCAAAATAAAATTCAATTCCATTTACCGGAAAGCTCTTTAATATCAGCTCTAAAACCTTATTAATATCATCATATGACAGCTGTTCACAATTTAAGCTTATTGCCTCCGTATCATAAGTACTCTTAATCTCTTCAACACATTTCGTTGCCTTCTCTGAATAAGGAGACGTTGAATTGACAACTACAACAAACGGCTTTCCTATTGCCTTTAATTCCTTAATTGTCTGCTCCTCTGCAGGCTTATAGCTGTCTCTTTTAATATCACCTATCGTACCATCCGTTGTCATCACTATGCCTACGGTAGAATGATCCTTAATAACCTTTTTAGTTCCAAATTCTGCCGCCTCTGAAAAAGGAATCTCATAATCATACCAAGGAGTTTTTACAAGTCTCTCCTGTCCGTTTTCAATCACTCCGTTTGCCCCCTCAACCATAAAGCCAACACAGTCAATCAGCCTGATTTTAAGAGAAATATCCTCCATTGGCGATATGGTACACGCCTCTCTAGGAATGAATTTTGGCTCCGTTGTCATTATAGTCTTGCCGGCTGCGGATTGCGGAAGCTCGTCATTAGTCCTTTCCTTGATATTTTTGTCATCAATAAAGGGTAATATCATTTTCTCCGTAAAATGCTTAATAAATGTAGATTTACCGCTTCTGACAGGCCCAACAACACCTATGTATATTTCCCCCTTTGTCCTTTCCTGTATATCATGATAAAAGTCATATGTACCGGTTAATTTGTTGTCCATAAAAAGACCTCCTGCATTACTGTTTATAGTATATGCAGAAGGTCCGTATTTGATGATGTATTTAAAATAAATCCCTAAGCTGTGCTCTTGAATTAATATTCAGCTTATTAAAGACAACTTTCAGATTAGACTTAACCGTGCTCTCAGCAATAAATAAGCGCTCAGCAATCTCTTTATTGGATAATCTCTCAGCTGCCAGCTTAGCAACATCATATTCTCTTGCTGTAAGCCCATAATTATCACGATTTTTAAAATTCTTATTTATAAGCTTTATTCCCTGTATATAATCCTTGGAATGCTGCTTAATCTTACGGAGAAAATCCCTGTATTCCTTGTCAAAAGCAATATTGTTATATATATCCTCGATATACTGGCTGTTCTCAACAAAAGGCATAATAATATTATCATCTACCGCAAAATCAAAGGCAACCCTTAACATCTTAATAGCCTTTTCATTCTCTCCTATTGCCTTATTAGCCATTGCAATATATATGTATGTATATATTCTGGGAATAATATTCTCGGATACTGCTGCAATTCCAAGAAACTGTCCGCTTATTCCTAAAAGCTTCTCATATTCCTGATTTAGATACAGATACTTACCGTATATAACATTGGCATAGCATCTTGAAATAATATTAGTACTCATCTCAATTGTTTCCCAATCGGTAAGCCATGCCGCCATTTTATCAATATTGCCGGTAATAATATGTATTGTAGCTTCACACAAATCCACCATCTGTCTGGTAGTAATACCACTCATCTTACTGGTTGCTGCCTTAACCTCAAACTCAGACAGACTTTTTATATATTTATCATAATTACCTGACTGTAAATTCATTCTTGCTAAAATAAGCAGTGCGCAAAGAGAAATACATATCTGCTCTCTTGAATCAGCCATATATGCAGCCTTGTAGCACAATATCTCTGCGCCCTTAAAATCTCCGGTCATAAACAAAGCCTCTGCATCAAATACAGCTTCTGCACCTTTTCCATGACCATTAGTAATTCTATAATAAAATGGCATACATTTTTTTAGTGCATCAACCTCTTCATCAAGCGAACCCATAGTTCTGTGATACAAATGCATTATTGATGGAACACCGAAATTCCATGGATATTTGTAAACATAGCCTGTATTAGAGCCCTCCAAAAGATTAATGGCATCCATGAATTTGCTTGTCATATAATCAATATCATTGAACTCTATATAGCCTCTTACATATGCAAGACGCCCCAGCAATACATCCCGTTCCTTCTGCGAAATATTTTCCTTCTTAGAAATAAGTGCCTCTGCCTCATTATACAGAAGAAACATATTCTCTCTGTCATTATAAAGAAATAAAACCATACACATAAGCATCATAAAATTAAGATTATCAAGCTTATATTCTTCCGGCAGTTCCTTTATAATTGTTAAAAAGAATTCTTTATTCTCATTTGTTACATACTGATATAAATCTGATATAACAAACTTAACCTGCGTAACTCCAAGCCAGTCACCTGCTTCATAAAAAGCCTTAAGAGCTTCATAGGCATTCCCAAGTGATTGATGAATAATAGCTGTATTCTTAAGAATTCGGCTTTTTTCCTGAACTGAATATCCCTCAAATTCATTTTTAACATATTCACTCAGAATATAATGAACCCTATATTTCTTAGTTTTTCTGTCATACAGCATAAACGGATTATTAAACAAAACCTTGTTTATAGCAATATCTTTATTATTAGCAAAAAAGACCTCTGCCTGTGCTGATGTAAAGCTACTTAGCTTTGCCAATGAAATAACAACTCTTTTTTCTTCCGAATTCAGAAAATCCCATATAAAATTATCCACCAAGCCAAAGAAGGCACCCTCTAAATCCGACATATCTGCGGTTTTAAGGCTGTTAAGTATAATATTAATAACACATATCCAGCCCTGACTGTGATCCATTACATACTGCAGCTGGTCTGTATGTACAATTATTCCTGATTTATTAAAATATGCCGCTATATCATTCTTATCAAATTCAAAATCTTGTCTGTCAAGCAGCAATATTTCATCCTTAATAACTAACTGCTGTATCCTTGCTGCTAACTGGTGCTTTGACAACAATAGCAGCTTAATATTCTCAGGCTTATACGCAGCAAATACCTCTATAAGCTTAATGGTAAGCTCCGAGCTTACCATATGCCAGTTATCTATAACAATATACTTCGTATCTGAAGTCTTTATATTTCGTAAAAGAGCACGAAAGTTCCTGATATCAGAGCTATCCTCTATAAACGTCTCTACATACGTTTTGCAGTCTTTGTCAGAACAATTTTCCAGTATATATGCTAAATCCTCACAAAAAATATCCTCTGCATCAGAAACTACATTAATATATGCCACTTCGTTATCAGTCTCCTGCATATACTGTCGGATAATCGCACTTTTCCCATATCCTGTAGGAGCTTCAAAGGCTATAATATCATAATTATGAACTTTTTCCAGCTTCTCTCTTAAAGCTTCAGGTATGTATATATTGCTCATTTGTTCTTTACTCCCAAGGAAGGTCTGAATGTTCAATCTTTTTGTCACGAAGCATCAGGTCTGTAACTGCATCCTTTGCATTTTTACCATTAAATAATACTTCATTAACCTGTTCAATAATAGGTATTGGTACATCATACTTTTTAGCAAGAAGCATAGCAGCCTTGGCAGAATGAACACCCTCAACCACCATGTTAACCTCCTTCATTGCTTCCTCCATTGATTTACCCTGACCTATAAGAATACCTGCCCTTCTGTTACGGCTATGCATACTTGCACAGGTAACAATAAGATCGCCTATTCCTGTAAGACCTGAAAAAGTCTGAATCATACCACCCATGGCTGCCCCAAGTCTTGAAATCTCATGAATACCTCTTGTAATAAGAGCCGCCTTGGTATTGTCCCCATAGCCGATTCCATCTGCAATTCCGGCTGCAAGGGCAATTACATTCTTAAGAGAGCCTCCAAGCTCAATACCAAGAACATCCGGACTTGTATACACTCTGAACACCTCGTTCATAAACAGATTCTGTAAATAATCTGCTGTTTTCTTACTATGTGCACCAATAACACAGGTTGTAGGTATAAAACGACTTACCTCCTCTGCGTGGCTCGGTCCTGATAATACAGCCACATCAGCCATAGGAAGCTCATCCTCAATTACCTGTGAAAGTGTATAAAGAGTACTCTCTTCAATACCCTTCGCCACATTAACAATAATCTGCCCATCCTTAAGAAATGGCTTGAACTTACCAGCTGTGCTTCTTGTAAATGGTGAAGCAACCGCCATTACAATAACATCCTTATCTGTTATAGCCTCAGCAAGCTCTGCTGTAAGCTCAATATTCTCAGGTATAATTATACCCGGGAGGCATTTTTTATTCTCATGCTCTTTTTTAAGCATCTCAATCTCCTGCTCAAGAGCTGACCAGATGGTAACATCATGTCCGTTTTTATTAAGAAGTAGTGCAAGGGCAAGTCCCCAGCTTCCGGCACCTGCAACACATATCTTTGCCATATAATCCTCGTTTCTGCATTTATCTAATGCTGTTAATTACTTATCTTTCTTATTGCCCCAAACCTTACGTTCGTTACCCTGCACTAATCTTACAATATTAGCTCTGTGTCTCCAGAATGCAAGTACTGTAAGAATAGCAACTATTATGGTAGCTTCCATAAATTCACCCGGAAGTAATCCCGGAATCATCTCTAAATATCCAAATATGATGAATTCAACCAAAAATCCAAACATCATCACAAGTGAACCAAGTGATACATATTTAGATATAATTGTTACCCCAAAAAAAGTAACCAGATTAATAAGCACTAATGGCCAGTATAATAAAGACACAATAACTCCTGAAGAGGCTGCAATACCCTTACCTCCTCTGAATCCAAGATAGAATGGATAATTGTGTCCTAAAATTACTCCAAGACCACCATAAAGAGTAAGCACCATAATTGTATCAGCATGGCTGTCACCAAATATAAGTCTAATTACCAATGCTGCAAATATAGCCTTAAATGCATCTCCAAAATATGTTATTATTCCAGCCTTCTTACCAAGAGTTCTAAGTACATTAGTTGTACCTGCATTACCGCTGCCCTCCTGTCTGATATCAATTCCATGAAGTCTTCCATATATATATCCTGTCTGGAATATACCAAACACATAGCCTATTACTAAACATATTACTCGTTCCATTAATAACTCCTTTTCTGCTTAACCTGTCAAATCAGGCTGCAAGCAGACTTATTCCTTTTCGTTTCTTTCTCGTACAATAAATCTAAGTGAGGTTCCTCTAAAGCCAAATGCCTCTCTAATCTTATTCTCAATATATCTGGTATATGAGAAATGCATAAGCTCCTTGTCATTTACAAAAATAACAAAGGTAGGCGGCTTAATTGAAACCTGCGTCATATAGAATCTCTTAAGTCTTCTTCCCTTATCAGAAGGTGGCTGCTGCATGGCAACTGCCTCAGAAAGAATCTCATTAAGAACACCTGTCTGAATTCTAAGTGACTGATTTTCAATAACCATATCAATCATATCAAAGACCTTAGGAAGTCTCTGTCCGGTCTCAGCTGACACAAACATCATCTCTGCATAAGGTAAGAATGATAAAATCTCCTTAATTCTTGCCACATGCTCGTTCATGGTCTTGTCATTCTTCTCAATGGCATCCCATTTATTAACAACAATAATAATACCCTTGCCACGCTCATGTGCAATACCTGCAATCTTAGCATCCTGCTCTGTAACGCCCTCTGTTGCATCAATTACCACAAGCACCACATCTGCACGCTCAACAGCACTTACGGTTCTGATAATACTATAACGCTCAAGGTCCTCCTTAATCTTACTCTTTCTACGAAGTCCGGCTGTATCAATAAATACATATTCCTTGCCATCATGCTTAATCTCTGTATCAATTGCATCTCTTGTGGTTCCTGCAATATTAGATACAATAACTCGGTTATTACCTGTTAACTTATTAATAATAGATGACTTACCAACATTAGGCTTACCAACAATGGCAACTCTTGGTCTCTCATCCTCCACATCATTAAGCATGCTGTCAGTAAAATGCTCTGCAACTGCATCAAGCATCTCACCAAAGCCTAATCTGTTAACTGAGGATACAGGATAAGGATCACCAATACCAAGATTATAGAACTCATACACATCCGGCATCATCTTATTAAAATCATCCACCTTATTAACTACTAAAACAACCGGCTTCTTAGAACGTCTAAGCATATCAGCAACCTTAGAATCTGAATCTACAAGTCCCTGCTTAACATCTACCAAGAAAATAATAACATCCGCTGTAGAGATGGCAATCTCAGCCTGTTCTCTCATCTGTGCAAGGATAATATCCTTAGTATCCGGTTCAATACCGCCTGTATCTACCATTGTGAACTTATAATTAAGCCACTCAACATCTGCATATATTCTGTCTCTAGTTACACCCGGAGTATCCTTAACAATGGAAATCTGTGCACCTGCAAGGGCATTAAATAAAGTAGATTTACCAACATTTGGTCTTCCGACTATAGCTACAATAGGTTTTGCCATAACATTTTCCTTTCTTGTCCTGTTAAATCGCATTCTTTAATATAATATCAATTATTTTTTGCTTTGTAAAGATTTATTAAACATGAACTGCCAACTTAAGAATAATTCCTCTTGACTTAAATATCTGCAATAACTATAATTTATATGTTCAAAAAGCAAAAATGTACTTATGACAGATTGAAAGGAACACTAACAATGGATAACACAATTAATACTACAGAGATTCCTGTTGCTCCGCTTAAGCTGGTAGTTATGGATAGCATTTCAGAGCTGGGCAAAAAGGTAAATGATTACCTCGTTGAAGCAAGAAAGGAAAGCGTTAATGAGCACAAGAACAGCATTTCCTTTAAGGGATATGTAGAGGATTCATATATTGTTGAAACACGCTGCCCTCGCTTTGGTACTGGTGAATCCAAGGGTGAGATAAAGTCATCAGTAAGAGGTGTGGATTTATATATTCTGACTGATGTATGTAACCATAGTATTACCTACGAGGTATTCGGACACACCAATTATATGTCACCGGATAATCATTATCAGGATTTAAAGCGTATTATTGCAGCGGTAGGCGGTAAGGCT
>JAZQLB010000015.1:0-19777 GCA_045542475.1 Lachnospiraceae bacterium
TCCAACTCATCCAATTTATCCCATGCATATTCAATTTTCTCCATTTCACTTTCGATATCTTCAACACTTTGAAAATTATCCAATTCATTATCTAATGACTTATCCAACTTATTATCCCAATTACTACCATTCTCAAGATTCATATAGCATACCTCCAGTAATTTATAATTTCACGAATACATCTACATTACTATGTATATAGTAACCTTGAACATAGGATTAGTCAAGAAATAACTTTTTATATAGTATATATTTGAGGTGTTAAAATGAAAAAAGAATTATATACGCTTAATGACTATGGATATATAAAGATAACTTTAAAAAAATATATGGACGAACACCATATATCAAGAAACGCTTTAGCCCGTGCTATTAATACACGTTTTGAAGTTATTGATAAATGGTATTCTGGACATGTAGAAAAAATAGACACTGATATATTAGCAAGAATATGCTTTGTACTTGATTGTACTCCTAATGATATTATCGAATATATTTCATATAAATAATTAATCATTAATCTAATTTTTACTGTTAATATAGTGCTTGCATTTCGCTTATTATGATTTTGCCAGTACCCAGAAAAACAGAATGGGCTGGGATATATTTAAAACAACTTTTATTGGTGTCCTTAGCAGAGGTGAAATCCAGCACCTAGAACGACTTAGGCTCGAAGGCGTTCCTGAGAGTCTTAGTCGTTCTTGGTGATTAGTTCACCGGCAGCGTTGCCAATTTGTTGCTTTAAATATATCCCAGCCCATTCTGTTTTTCGTCCGGAGTACGACTGCTAAAATTCTTTTATAACCTTCAACGCCGGAAGTGCATTACCTTCATAATCAAACAATGCCTGATTAGCCCACTCATTACCACAAGGCTCAGCCACGCCAAGATACTGTAAAGAAGCACTTGTTGCCCAGCCCGAACCAACCACAGGAATCCAGTCAGGCTCCCAATAATAAAAGCCCCTGCACTTCTCAATTTCAGAGATATTTTCAAGCAGCTTTTTCAGGTAATCAGCCTGTCCCTCCTTTGTTGCAGGGAATTCAACATCTCTTACCCTTGCTGCCATGCCCTTTCTTGCATGGTCATTTAACTTCTCCAACTTACCGTAGTCCTCTGTTGTATATGCCATGGCAGTCTCAAGAAGATATATATCCTTACCATATTTTTCTGATATAGTCTGCATATTACCTTTTAGTGTATCAAGCCCGAAATTATTCTTATACGGATAATAGCTTACTCCAATACCATCATAATCAAGCTCCCTGCCATATGTATCCAGAAAATCACCATATATGCTATGCTCAGGCTCAACTGCAAGGTGCAGAATTATTTTAATATCTGTACTAGCCGCCTTAATTCCTGAAATTGCTGCCTTAAGAAGCTTAGCCATTCTCTCATAATTAGGAGCTTTTCCCTCCGGCCATAACAGGCCATTAACTATCTCATTGCCCGGCTGCACCATATCCGGACACACTCCTGCTGCATTAAGATACTCAATTACAGATGCTGAATAACGCTTAATTGCAGCACACAGCTCATCAAAGCTGTAGTTCTTCCATGCCTTTGGCTTTAGCTGCTTAGTTGCATCTGCCCAGAAATCGCTATAGTGGAAATCCAACAGAAAGCTCATGCCTGCCGCCTTGCACCTTCTGGCAATCTCAATAGTTGTAATAAGGTCATTTGTACCACCGCCATACGGAATGGTATCACTGTTATAAGGACTGTTCCATAAACGCAGTCTGACAGAATTAACACCATAGCCGGAAAGAATGTCAACCACATCCTTCTCCTGACCATCATCATAATATTTAACCTTTAATCTTGATAACTCCTGCATTGTGGAAATATCCACACCCTTTAATAATCCGTTCATCATTTTTCTTCCAACGTTCCTAATACATAGTTTATAAACTGCTGTGCCGTTCTGCCTGAAATACCGCCGTGACTAAGCTCCCACTTATTGGCCTCTGCACAAAGCTTTTCGTCACTTAAGGTCACCCCACTCTTTCTTGCAAGCTCTATAACAATATTAAAATATTCCTTCTGGCTTGGCTTAGAGAAATTAATGGTAACACCGAAACGATTAACAAGGGACAACTTCTCCTGCATGGTATCTGAACGATGCATTCCGTTATCCACCTCAACATCATTCCTGTCATTCCAGGTCTCTTTAATAAGATGTCTTCTGTTAGAGGTAGCATAGATAAGAATATTATCAGGCTTAGTCTCTACGCCTCCCTCAATAACAGCCTTAAGGAACTTATACTCTATCTCAAATTCCTCAAATGACAAATCATCCATATATATAATAAATTTATAATTTCTGTTCTTAATGCTGGCAATTACATTAGATAAGTCCTTAAACTGATGCTTATATATCTCAATCATTCTAAGACCCTTGTCATAGAATTCATTAACAATTGCCTTAATGCTTGTTGATTTACCTGTACCACTGTCACCAAATAAAAGAACATTATTTGCCTTTCGTCCCTCGACAAAGGCTTTTGTATTATCAACCAGCTTCTTTTTCTGGATTTCGTAACCGATAAGGTCTGACAGCATAACCTTTTCCATGTTGTTGATTGGCATAAATTTAATACTGCCTGACTCATCCGAAGAGAATCTGAACGCCTTGTTAAGACCAAACATTCCAACACCATAATCCCTGTAGAAGCATGTCACCTCATCAAAGAATTCATCCTCATTCTTCGCTGCTTCAAGTGCAAGGCTTAATTTCTGAACCTTTTCGCTTACGTTCTTATTATACATAAGCTCCGGCTTACCAATAGCCTTATAATCAGATATTACCGAAAAACAGTCAATTCCAAGCTTTTTTTCCAAAGGCTTAAAATCATAATTAAACAACTGCATAAATGCCTTAAAATCATTTTTTGCAAAGTAATTACAGCTGCCATCCTTCGCTCCCACCTTCTCACAGGTTATACTAAAAGGATTCTCATCTGTTATAAGAAGAAAGGTAAGATAATTATGCCATAAATTCTTATCAAAGCCATAGCTGGTAGCCAGTACAAGAAGCCTTTTCACCTGCTTATACGCCTGAGTTACCAGTTCATCCACCTTACACGTCTCATCCTCTGCTTTTTTACAGACATCACTAAGCTCCATCAATATGGAATCCTTAGGCATATCGCCATACATTAACAGCTTAGAAACTATATTATACATAACTTCCTCTTTTCTTAATTAAAGCTTCTTAGTGCATGCTATCGCAATAGCTCCCGGTCCAATATGGCACGCTACACTTAATGAAAGTGGTGCAATAATAATATCATGCTGTGGCCATATTGCCTTAACCTCTTCGTAGAAAGCCTTAATCTCTTCATCTGTTCCAGAATATGCCATATGAATATTCATATTCTCACCAGCATCGCTTGAGCCAAAACGCTTATTAAAATCACTCTTAATAGCATTAATCATGGTCTGCTTTGCCTGCTTCATGGTTCTTGCCTTAGAAAAAGCATCCAGCTTCTCACCCTGAATCTGAAGCACAGGCTTAAGCTTTAGAAGTGTTCCAAGTGCTGCTGCCGCAGGTGTGATTCTTCCACCCTTTTTAAGATAATATAAGGTATCAAGTGTAATATATATGCTGGAATCCAACTTTGTCTCTTCTAAGTATTCCTTAATCTCTTTTGCACTCTTACCAGCCTTAACAAGCTCAAGCGAATCAAGTACAGACTGTCTCTGAGTTACTGAAATTCTCTGGTTATCAACCACCTGCACCCTTCCATCATAATCCGCTGAAAGCATATAGGCGGTACTGCAGCTACTGCTAAGTCCGCTTGACATAGGAATATGCACAATCTCATCATATTCCTTTAAAAGCTCATTCCACATATCCATTACATCCTGTGGACTTGGCTGTGATGTAGATATCTCTACATCACCTGTAAGTGCCTCATAAAACTGCTCCTGTGTTAAATCTATATCCTCATAATGTAGCTCGCCATTAATATAAAATGGCATCGGCATAACATATACGCCTAACTCCTTGGCTCCTGCCTGTGTTATTCCACTATTACTGTCAGTAACTATTGCAATTTTCTTCACAATATCCTCCACTAGTATTTTTCTACTATTTCTCCCTGTTTTTTATAAATGCTTCCTGCCTTAACAAAGCCTCTTACGCTTGAAAGGGGATAAACATTTGAGCCCGAACCAATTACCGTCCCCGGATTAAGTACACTACCACAGCCAACCTCTACATTATCTCCGAGAATAGCTCCCATTTTCTTAAGCCCGGTCTCTATCACTCCATCATCCGTCTTAACCTTAACCAAGGTCTTATCAGACTTGACGTTAGAGGTAATTGAGCCTGCCCCCATATGTGACTTATATCCAAGAATGGAATCTCCCACATAATTATAATGAGGTACCTGAACTCCATCAAATAAAATTACATTTTTAAGCTCTGTAGAATTACCTACCACTGCACCACTTCCCACCAATGCATTGCCTCTGATGAATGCACAATGGCGAACCTCTGTGTCCGGTCCGATAATACATGGCCCGGTAATGCTGGCTGTAGATGCTACCTTTGCACTCTTAGAAATCCATACATTCTCAGCAGGATTAGCATATTCCTCGCTGCTTAGTGTGCTTCCAAGCTTCTTTATATATTCACCTATAAGTGGCAAAGCCTGCCAAGGATAATCCACTCCCTTAAGCAGCTCTTTTGCCTGTGTTTTTGTAAGATCAAACATATTCTTAGTTAATAATAATTCCATCTTTCCGGCTCCTATTCTACCGTAACGGATTTTGCGAGATTACGAGGCTGATCTACATCATTACCACGAAGCACGGATGTATAATATGCCACAAGCTGTAACGGTACAATGGCAAGCATAGGCATAAGTATGTCATCGATAAGAGGAAGCTTAATGGTATAGTCCGCTGCCTCAGCTTCAATCTCCACATCCTCAGCACATACTAATACAACCTTGGCACCTCTTGCCTTAACCTCTTTAATATTACTTATGGTCTTCTCCACCAGATTATGTTGTGTAGCAACAGCAATAACAGGCATCTGCTCTGTAATAAGCGAGATTGTACCATGCTTTAACTCACCTGCTGCATAAGACTCAGAGTGAATGTATGATATCTCCTTAAGCTTTAATGAGCCCTCCATGCTTAGTGCATAATCAAGACCTCTTCCAATATATAAAAGACTGTCTGCATTCATAATCTTAGAAGCAGCAAACTGACACATATCCTTACACTCTAAAGTCTTTTCAATAAGCTCCGGTACTGTCTCAAGGAGCGAAATATACCTCTCACACTGCTCCTTGCTAATCTTTCCCTTTGCATAGGCTAACTTAAAAGCAAGCATATACATCATAGCTATCTGTACTGAAAATGCCTTGGTAGATGCTACTGAAATCTCAGGTCCTGCATGGGTATACATTACCATATCTGCCTCTCTAGCAATTGATGAACCCTTAACATTAACAAAAGCAAGTGTCTTTGCTCCCAGCTCCCTTGATATTCTAAGTGCCTCCTTAGTATCGGCCGTCTCACCTGACTGGGATATTAAAATAACTAAATCCTTATCCGTGATAAGCGGTTCCCTGTATCTGAACTCGGATGCAATATCTACTGTAACCTCAGTCCTTGCCAGCTTCTCAATAACATACTTACCAACCACACCGGCATGCATTGCGGTTCCGCATGCAACAATAAATATCTTATTAAAAGAAGCTAACAGCTCATCCGATAATCCGCACTCGCCAAAATCAGGCATTCCGTTAGTTATTCTAGGAGTAATGGTTGTTCTTATGGCTGTAGGCTGCTCATAGATTTCCTTAAGCATAAAATGCTCAAAGCCGCCCTTTTGTGCCGCATCCACATCCCAGTTAGCCACCTGATAATCCTTAGTTACTCTGTTACCGTGAATATCATATATTTTAATACTGTCTAAATCAATCTCTGCAATCTCATTTTCCTCAAGAAGATAATAATTCCTTGTATACTGTAATATAGCAGATACATCCGAAGCGATAAAATTCTCGCCCTCACCGATTCCGATAATAAGCGGACTATCCTTTCTTACAGTAAAAATCTTCTCCGGAAAATCCCTGAACATTATTCCAAGAGCATATGAGCCTTCAATCTCTCTTAACACCTTGGTTATTGTCTCCATTGGATTGCCGTCATAATAGTAATCAAGAAGCTTGGCAACGGTCTCGGTATCAGTCTGGCTCTCAAAGCCATAACCCTGCCCCGTTAAAAACTCCTTAATTTTCTTATAGTTCTCAATAATACCATTGTGTACTATAGTTACTCTTTTATTTCCATGTGGGTGTGAATTAATGTCCGAAGGTTCTCCATGTGTAGCCCATCTGGTATGACCGATACCGATATGTCCGTCCGGTTTACCCTCCTTGGCAAGTCTCTCTCTTAAACAGCTAAGCTTCCCCTGAGCCTTACCAACCTTAATCTTATTATTCTCAAATACAGCAATACCTGCCGAATCATAGCCCCTGTATTCAAGCTTTTCCAATGTATCTAAAAGTACGTCTGCTGCATCCTTTGAACCTGCGTAACCGACTATACCGCACATAATATACCTCTTTCTATGCCGTGGCATAAATGTTTTTCAAATATGATTAAGAGACTTTTGCCACCTAATCAAATATATATTTTATCATATATTATTCTTATATTCAATGATTTGTGTAATATGCCGCCGCCTTATCAAAATATGGTCTTAGCATATACTGATTATTAACATTAACCACCGCAATGGTTCTTCTTGCCACAAACCCCTCCAGCTTCTCTAAATATTCCTCATTTGTAATACTGCCGTCTGCCACGCCTGTAAGTCCCTTTTCCCAGCTTGCTGTAAGGGTCGGATCAAGAAGATACTTAATTGATGCCGCAACCACATCATATATCATCTCACCAAGCAAGGTCGGTGTAATAATCTGGGTTTTATTATTAAGCTTAATATATGCCTTGTCTATCAATTTCTTTAATATCTCCGCACGGGTGGCGCTGGTTCCTATTCCGCTTCCCTTTATCTGGGCACGAAGCTCTTCATCCTCAATTAACTGACCCGCATTCTCCATTGCAAGAATAAGCGAGCCTGAATTATAACGCTTTGGTGGTGAAGTCTTTCCTTCTTTAACAAAGAACTCATTAACAGGAAGTACCTCACCTTTTTTCAGTTGCTTAAGACGTTCAAGCATTGTTTCATCACACTTAACATCCTCAGCCTCTTCCTCGCCCTTTGCAGGAGCCTTTTCTGTCTTATTATTGCCAGCTACCTTTAAATAACCCTCATCAAGCAGAACCTTAAAGCTTGCAAACAGCTTCTCGTCCTTAACCTGCAATATAAGGCTTATCTTCTGATATACAGCAGGAGGATAGAATATGGCAAGAAAACGCTTCATAATGGCAAGATACACGCTTTTAGCAATAGGAGCCAGCCCATTAAAGGCGCCAGTCTGTCCTGTTGGAATTATGGCATAATGGTCGGTAATCTGTTTGTCATTAGTATATCTTGTTTTTGCTATCCCCTTATAGGAGCCCGAATTAAGAATATCCTGCACAAAGCCTGCTGCCGGCTCAAAGCTCTTAAGCCCGTTAATGTTCTTATATATCTCCTTGGCAACTGCTGTTGATAATACTCTTGCATCGGTTCTTGGATATGTAACCAGCTTCTTCTCATACAGCTCCTGAGTAATTCTAAGGGTTTCATCAGGACTAATCTTAAACATTTTAGAACAGTCATTCTGAAGTTCTGCAAGATTATATAAAAGAGGAGCATTCTTATTCTCCTTCTTTTTCTCAATACTCTCTATAATGCCATTTGCAGGAAGTGGGTCGGACAGCTTCTCAATCAAAGCTCTTGCCTCCGACTCCTCCTTAAAGCCATTCTCCTTATATAGCTTTGGCGATGCAAAATAAGGCGAACCCTCTACAGCCCTCCACTCTGCCTCAAAGCTGCTCTCACCAATACCACATTTAGCAAGAACTCTATAGAATGGTGTCTCCACAAATTCCCTTATTTCTCTTTCTCTTTTTACAATCATTCCCTGAACACAGGTCATAACCCTGCCCACAGCAATAACCGTATTCTTAGGATTTTTAAGGTAATTAGAAATGGTATTACCATACTTAAGTGTTAAGGCTCTTGAAAAATTAATACCCATAAGGTAATCTTCCTTCGCCCTTAAATATGCTGCATCCGCCAGATTATCATACTCTGATAAATCCTTTGCAGTATTAATTCCCCTTAATATCTCCTCCTCAGTCTGTGAATCAATCCACACACGCTTTCTTGTTTTACCCTCGACATGTGCCTCCTGCTCCACCAGTCTGTATATGTACTCTCCCTCTCGTCCCGAGTCGGTACATACATATATTGTATCAATATCAGGTCTGTTAAGTAGTCCTGATACTATTTCAAACTGCTTTTTTACACCCTCTATAACCTCATATTTCCAGTCCCTTGGAATAAAAGGAAGTGTCTCAAGGCTCCACCTCTTTAGTGCCGGGTCATACACCTCCGGGTAGCTCATAGATACTAAATGACCTACACACCATGTAACAACAGCTTCATCCGACTCTAAATAGCCATCACGTCTTGAGGTATTATATTTTAAAGCCTTGGCAAATTCCTGCGCAACGCTTGGTTTCTCCGCTATAAATAATGATTTTCCCATAATTACCTTTCTGCGCTTATAAATCCTCCATGCCTATAAGCGTAATGGCACTATCCTCCAATGCTTTTTTCTTAAGCTCAAAGGCAAAGCCGCCAAGAGAGAATATGAATACATATTTCGCATCAATTCCCGCAAGCCTTGCATTATCAAGTAAATGTTCATAGCCCTCAATGCCAACCATCTGGTCAGTAGAATTAGTCTGACCAATTATATACTCGCCTTTCTCCGACTCGCAGATAATGCTTATATCGCCACTCTTACCATACCAGCTACCCTTTTTAACCACCTTAAATGGAAGCTGATTAGAAGAATTCATGAGCTCCAAATACTCTAAAGCTACCTTTGTAAAGGTCTCCGATGCAAAATCACTCATAAAGTCTGCAATATATCTTCCATAGAATTCATTTGGTCCGAGAAAGCTGAGTGCAGTATTATTCTGATATATAAAACGATACCAGAAATTAACCATATTATCCTTAATTCTGTATAATCCCTTTTTGGTATTCTCATAACCGTCACTGTCATAGGAGAATACCTTCTCCACTATCTCACGCTCGGTAAGATTTTTAATATATACACTTATCTTATCCCTGCCATAGCCTGTATAATCATGTATTTCATTAAGCTTATTTCTGCCTGTAGCAAGGGCTGACAAAATGGTATTATATACTCCGGTTTCCCTAAGCTCATTTTTGATAAACTCATGACCTTCCTTTGCAAGAATACCATTCTCTGCAATAAAAAGCCGCTTAACATTCTGCTCAACACTATCCGTACCTTCGAATCTGGCAAGATAGCCCGGAACACCACCCGTAATGGCATATAATCTGACAATCTCTTCAACATTATATTCCGGGAACATTCTTACTGTCTCAACAAAAGAGAACTCCTTAAGCTTAACAAAGCTGCTTATATACATTGCTGCTGTTCCCATTGCTGATACAAGTCCATTTTCCACAAAATATACTGATGAGCTGGACAAAACTATAGTAAGCTTGGAGCTCAGCCTGCTAAGTGCCTTAACCAAATCATTGGTAAACTCCTTTGAAGCTTTAACCATATGCTGAAATTCCTTAACTATAAGAACAAGTCTCTCACTATCAGCCACATGCTCAACAGCTGCGACAATATCAAGAAAATCTGTCCCTGAATCCACCTGAATTTCACTTTGAAGCTGACATCCCATCGCCTTTATAAAGCTTTTCTTAATCTCTGCAACCGAGCCCGGAAGGCACTCGAACCACAATGCAGGCTTGTCCTTTACAAATTCCTGTAAAAGTGTAGTCTTTCCCTGTCCCTCTCTTCCGTATAAAACCAATATACTGCTTGCATTTTTATCATATGCCTCATTAAGCATATTTAATTCAGGTATTCTGCCAATCATGTCAGTTCCTCATTTCTTTAATTTGAATCATCAATTGTAAGATAATATGCCGGAATGAATTTCTCCACAAAATAGTCTGCCTCCGGCAGCTTAAGCTTTTTAATAGCTTTCATGGTTGCAGCCTCTGCCTTGGCAAAATCCGCATTGCCCATGGTACGCTCCTCGATGCATTTTATAAGGGCTGATATTTTATCCGCCGCCTTAACATATTTCCATAACTCATCCTCCTCTTCCGTTTCAAGAAGAATCGGATTATATAATGGCTGCATATCCTTTGGAAGTCCCTCTAAAAGCTCATCCTTGGCAATACTCTCTACCTCTTTGTATGCATTTCTAATAAGCGGATTATAGTATTTAACCGGAGTCGGCATATCACCGGTTATAATCTCGGTAGCATCATGGTACATTCCCATAAGTGCCAACCTTTCCGCATTAATTATTCCATTAAAATATACATTATTAATTATTCCAAGTGCATGTGCAATCATGGCAACATCAAGGCTGTGCTCGCAGATATTCTCTGTTTTTGTATTACGCATAAGCCCCCATCTGTTGATGTATTTCATTCTGCTCATCATTGCAAAAAAATGATTATCCTTCATCCTAACCTAAAACCTCTTTTGCTATGGCAACTGCCTCCATGGCATCCTTTGCATAATAATCGGCACCTATCTGCTTAGCATATTCCGGTGTAAGCACCGCACCTCCCACCATAATTTTACAGTCCACATTATTTTCATGAAGAAGCTCTATTGTCTTCTCCATACTTACAAGTGTGGTGGTCATAAGGGCAGATAAGCCAATCAGCTTAACCTCCTCTTTAACAGCCATATCCACAACTGTCATATAGTCTACATCCTTGCCAAGGTCAATTACTGTATATCCATAATTTTCAAGTATTACCTTTACAATATTCTTACCGATATCGTGAACATCGCCCTTAACGGTCGCCATAATAATCTTGCCCTTGCTTACAGGTGTCTTATTATCGCCTGCCAGCTTACTCTTAATTACCTCAAAGGCACTCTGAGCAACCTCTGCCGCCAAAATAAGCTGCGGAAGGAATAATTTACCCTTTTCAAATTCCTTACCAATCTTATCAAGGGAAGGAATGAGGGTTCCGTTAATAATATCAAGAGCCTCCATGTGTTCAAGCATCTGGGCGGTAATTCTTGCACCCTCGCTTTTTAAACCATTTTCTACTGCATAAGCAAGAGTTCCCTTTTGTGCCTTCTGACCATCTGCATCTGCTTTTACAGGCACTTCCTGCTTAGCTGCCTTTGCAGGCACATAATCATTATATGCACTAATATATTCCATGGAATTCTTATCAATTCCGGTTAAAAGTCTATATGCTCTTACTGCACCTGTCATGGATACCACATTAGGATTAATAATCGGCAAATCAAGTCCATGTGTAAGTGCCATTGCAAGGAAATTCTGGTTAACCAGCTCTCTGTATGGCAGACCAAAGGAAATATTAGACACGCCAAGAACTGTACGGAGTCCCAGCTCATGCTTAACTGTATAAAGAGCCTTAAGGGTCTCCATCACACCCTCCTGCTCAGCTGAGGCAGTAAGAGTAAGACAATCAATATATACATCCTCCTTAGGTATTCCAAGCTCTAAGGCACGATTAAGGATTTTCTTTGCAATCTCAACACGCTTAGCTGCTGTTTTTGGAATTCCGTCCTTATCAAGGGTAAGACCTACAACGGCAGCTCCATATTTTTTTACAAGAGGAAGTACACTTCCAAGCGACTCATCCTCGCCATTTACAGAATTAACGATTGGCTTACCGCAATATATACGAAGTCCTGCTTCTAAAACCTCCGGTATGGTGCTGTCAATCTGTAATGGTGTATCACATACTGACTGGATTGCTCTTATAGCATCCACCATCATAGCCTTCTCATCAATCTCAGGAAGTCCTACGTTAACATCTAAAATCTCAGCACCACCCTCAATCTGCTCAAGTGCCTGATTCATAATATAGTCAAGATTATGTTCTTTAAGGGCCTGCTTAAAGAGCTTCTTTCCTGTAGGGTTAATACGTTCACCGATAATTCTTGGCTGGTTAATAACAACTGTATTACTTGCAGAACATACTGCCGATGGAATAACCACATTTCTTACAGGATATTCTGCTGTCTTAAGAGCCTTTTTAAGCTCTGCTATATATTCAGGATTAGTCCCACAGCAGCCGCCTAAGAACTTGGCTCCGAATACGGTCATTTTAGCCATTTTCTCTGCAAACTCCTGTGGCGATACATTGTATTCATTAGTAACAGGGTCAGGAAGTCCCGCATTAGGCTTAACAACTATAGGAAGTCTTGTATATTTTGAAAGCTCTTCTACTACCGCCGCCAACTCATCAGGTCCTAACGAACAGTTAACGCCTACTGCATCAACTCCAAGCCCTTCAAGGGTAAGTGCCATTGACGACACCATACAGCCTGTAAAGGTTCTCATATTCTGCTCAAAGGTCATGGTACAGATAATTGGAAGGTCGCTGTTCTCCTTAGCTGCCAGTACAGCCGCCTTAATCTCAAGCAGGTCTGTCATGGTCTCAAATACTATTAAATCAGCATCCTTACCTGCAATAATCTGCTCCTTAAATATATCATATGCCTCTTCAAACTTAAGGTCCCCAGTAGGCTCCACCAGACGTCCGATAGGTCCAATATCAAGAGCCACAAGGGTATCCGTGCCCTCACATGCCTTTCTGGCATTCCCGATGCCTTTCTTAATAACCGCATCAACTGAGTATTCGCAGCTCAACAGCTTGTATCTGTTTGCCCCAAAGGTATTGGCATATATAATATCCGCACCTGCATCCACGTACTGCTTGTGTATGCCTATAAGAAGCTCCTCATTAGTAAAGGACAATACCTCCGGTATCTGTCCTAATTCCATACCTGAGCTTTGAAGCATTGTTCCCATAGCTCCATCAAGCACTATATATCTTTTCTCTAATAATTCCTTAAACTCCACAATGACCACCCGACTTCCTAAAGCTGCATTTGTCCCTCATATTGCAGACAGCACAGCCCTGCCTTTTTCTTTCAATTGTATTATCTGATAAACCGATTATCGCACTAACCGATTTAACCGGGGCCATAAGTCCCCCCTCTGTAATATTCACACCAATTCTTTTCGGTGCCTCAAGTATATTAAGAAAATCCCTTTGAAGCTCAAGGGGTAAATCACCATACCCCGGGCTGAAACGCCATGTGGGATACTTATCCGGGAAATTACTTAAAATCTCCTGCTCCACCATATCACATAGCTGCTCTATGGCAGCACCTGCCATAGCATCAACAATAACTGCCGAGGACATCTGCTTAACATTAAGCTTCCTTATAAGCATGTCCACCTTATCCGAAAGGGTTGCCACAAACAAAACCACTCCGCTGCAGCCTTTAAGATGCTCCTTTATTGAATTGCCCGTAAGCACCAGCTTAGTGCCTTTAATAGCAATGCCCTCTGTTCCGGATTGTGATAAAACTTTCGCCTCTGATATCTCAAAGTACTTATACACATATCTTCCGTCTATAACCTTAAGCAACTCATCCTCACATTTATCCGCAATGGCAAGAACCATTTCATCCGGTGTACTGCCCCTATATCCAAGATATCTGAAGGCTTCTTCTTTATTAATACACTCAAGCTTCATTATATTTCCTGTGATTTTAGGGCAAAAGCACCTTCGGTGACTTGTGGTATACTATGATGGTTATTACAAACCTGTTAGCAACAACCATCATAGTATACCACAGGTGCGAAGCACCCTTTTGCCCTAAATCCTCCTACGCTAAAAACTTATATACTGTAACAAAATTAAATGGCACACCTGCATCAACAACCGGTGATTCAAACGCCATATTATTAACTGCATCAGGGAAAAACTGTGTCTCAAAGCATACACCGTCACGCTTCTTATAAGCATAGCCCCCCTTACCCACATGGGTTCCGTCAAGAAAATTACCGGTGTACAGCTGCATGCCCGGAAGGTCTGTATACACCTCCATGGTTCTGCCTGACCTCTCATCAATAAGCTTTGCTACAAGCTCGATATCCTCGCCTGTTGTCTTAAGCACATAATTATGGTCATAGCCCTTTGCTGTTACAAGAGGCTCATAATCTGCATCAATATCCTGACCAATAGTCTTTGGCTCATTAAAGTCCATAGGTGTTCCCTTTACTGCTCTGTACTCACCTGTTGGAATAAGTCCTGCATCTCCCGGTGTAAATTCATCCGCATCAATCCACACCTTCTGATTAAGCACATCACCAGAATTATGACCTGCTAAGTTAAAGTATGTATGATTAGTCATGTTAACGATAGTATCATCTCCTGCCACACCGTCATACTCGATAACAACTGCATTATCAGGCGTAAGCACGTAAGTAACAGTCACATCAAGCTGTCCCGGCATTCCCTGGTCTCCGTCATGACTTACAAGTGAAAATGTAACACCAAGACCCTCTTCATCCTCAAAGCTCTCGCTGTCCCAGATTCTTGTACTGTACATATCAGGACCGCTGTGAAGATTATTCTTACCATCATTTGCTACAAGGGTATATTCCTTACCCTTAATTACAAACTTGGCATCCTTGATTCTGTTAGCATTTCTTCCAACTACAGCGCCATGATTATCGCCATTCTCCTTCTCATACTGTGAAAGATTATCAAAACCAAGAACAACATCAGCCAGCTTGCCATCCTTGTCCGGCACGCATAAGGACTGGATTACAGCACCCATCTCGATTAAGGTAAGCTGCATACCATTCTCATTTGTTAATACATACTTATGAACAAGCTTTCCATTGCTCTTTCCAAAAACCTCTTTAGTAATTCCCATATCTTTACCTCCAATAAATAAATTATTTTTTTAACTTTGTAATTACCATATCATATACATTATGAACACTTTCTCTATTAAGCCACAAATACACCGCATATACCACAAGTACAATCACAAGAGATACTATAAAACCTGCATACCAGCATGCTGCTACACATACGGCTGACAAAATAATCTCTTCAACCGCCTGCACATAAAAGCTCTTCATTCCGCCAGTTTCCGTATACATGCGCTCAAGAAACCGCTCTGAAATAAAATATCTTGCACCTATGGATACAACCATAAAAAGAACTATTGCATTCATATCATTTAAAATATAAGCTGCAATATAGCTTAATACCACGCTTAACGCCATTGAAAACAAATTAACTCCTAACAGAAAGCGTTCCTTTCTAAGCACCTTAAAATAAGTAGCACATACCAGATTCATCTTGCCGTCAAATATACACATTGGCAATAGTAATGCCATATATTTAAGACTTACTGCATAATCCGGCAGCCATAGCTGTAATACAGCCTTTGCCGGTATATATACAAGAAATACTACTGGAAGAAGAATGTTAAGTCCGTTCTTAGCCTTCTCAAATAATACTTTCTGTTTTTCCTCATCAACCTGTCTTAGTGCAGGAAACAATACCATTGATATCTGCGTAATAAACAGCAGAAAGAAATTAGTCAGGGTAAGAGCAAATGAAAAATCTGCAAAGCCTTCAATATCCCATCTCCACTCTACCATCTGCCTTCCTACACCCAGAATCAGATTACCGGCTATGTTAGCAATTGTAAGATTAATACCTATCTTAATACTGTCCATAGCTTCTTTAATCGTATCTGATACAGGAATATGTTTGGAAAATACAATCTCTTTTCCCTTATACACACAATATATAAGTGCAACAAGCTTGGCAAACAGATAAAGCCATACAAAAAGCTTAAAATCCTTATCTCCTACCACAAACAAAAGTAATAGAGCCGCCATAAAAATAAGCTTGTCTATCATAACAGACACAGAATATAATCTTGTTTCATTCGCCGCCTGAAAAACCGCACCAAGATATAATGTAAGATTGTATAATAGCATATAAACCAAGGTCATTATAAGAGCAAAGGTAGTATTCTCATCCTTGCAGAAGAAAAATACTGCAGCTGCAAGTACAATACCAATAATGCTTTGGAAAAGCGCACCAAACTTAAACTGCGCTCCCAGCATATCCTTATCCATGTCCTTGTACTCTGTTCCACCTATTTTTAAATACACACCATCATTAAGTCCAAAATGAAAAAAACCAGTATATCCTGTGTAAAATAAAAACAGTGACCAATACCCATAATTAAGCTTATCAAAAAATTTAGGCAGTATAAATGCCGAAAGCATGCTAAGAAGCAAGGATATTCCCTGTGCCGCAAAAGCATATAAAATATTTTTAAGTATTCTTGATTCCTTTTTCATATATATAATTAATCCTGCTTTTCCTTTAGATTAATCTCAATCTCATATCCCATACTGTCAGCAACTCTGACAATCATATCAAGTGTAGGATTATATTTTCCACTTTCAAGTCTGCTTATATTCGGTCTTTGAATCCCGGTTGCCTCTGATATATCTGCCTGAGTTATTTTTTTCTCTTTACGGCACCTAATAAGCTGTTCTATCAAAGCCAGTCTTGTTCTCATCTGAATATCTTCAACCTGAATCTTATTATTCTGTATATTCTCCTTCATGTCTATATATCCTCCACTTTTGTAACCCAAAACATTATGATTAATGTTATCAAAATTGACACATAAAGTCAATGCTACTAAGGTTTCATAATTATGACTCATCAAGCATTATTTTCAGAATCTCTTTATCCGTTTCCTTCATGCCTACACTGCCAAGAAGCCCTACATTCCTTATAGTATTCTCAACTCCCTTGGTAACGATTCCGTCACCACCTCTGAACTGTTTTCCCCTTGTATACATGAAATATCCAAGAATTCCCGCATCTACTGCTGAAGATATCTTTCCTGCACAGGATGCCTTTGCTCCATCACAAACAATTCCCGATACAATTGCCAATGCATTAACAATAGTATGGGCTATATCCTTATAATCTCCACCATGAAGATAAGCTATTCCTGCCCCACTTCCGCAACCTGCACTTACAACACCACAGTAGGCTGACAATCTTCCAATTCCCGTTTTTAAATGAATGGTTACCAGATTAGAAACCAAAAGTGCACGATACAATTTCTCCTCCGATACATTCAGCTCCTTTGCATATTCAATAACCGGAACCGATGCTGTAATCCCTTGATTACCACTACCGGAATTAATAACCACCGGAAGTTCACACCCGTTCATTCTTGCATCCGAGCCTGCTGCTGCCTTTGCTCTGGCTCTGATTTTAATATCATCACCATAGGTTTCAAGCAGAACCCGTCCTATATTCGCACCATAATCTCCATTAAGTCCTGCCTCTGAAATTGCCATATTATACTCTATCTGTCTTAGAAGAGTAGGAATAACCGGCTCTAGAGCCACATTGTCTGCAAATTCCACGATAGACTTTACATTGAGAATACTTCTATCCGTAAGCTCCGACTGATGTTCTGTTATCTTACAGGCATCCTTAATAACCGTATCTGCATTATCAAAAATAATTTCTCCGTTCTTTTCAATTGTAACAATGTTGGTATGGTAATCCGCTATCCTTACCATCACGTAATCATTATTCCTATAAAGATAAAGCTTAATGTCAAATACCGCACCTTCATCAAAGAGATTAACCTCACAAGGAATATTATCAAGTGCTGTTTTCATCCTCATTTTCTCTTCCTCTGTTACACTTGCAATAACCTCTAATTTTCTGTCAGCATCGCCTGCTACTATTCCTGCAAAGGCAGCTGCCGGAATACCTTTAAGTCCGTTGGTATTTGGCACTATAACGCTTTTAACATTTTTTATAATATTTCCGCTGGCATAGATAACCACCCTGTCCGGCATAGTTTCAAGGTACTTGCTTGCAACCGCACCGCAATATGCAATTGCAATCGGCTCAGTACACCCCATTGCCGGTATCAATTCTTCTTTAAGTATATTAATATAGGCTTCATAAAGCTTTTCTTTTTCCATAATGCGACCCCGTCTTTGTATAATTTCCTAGATTTATATTATAATTAATGGTTTTTATAACGTCAACAATGATTGATTTTAATATAAAAATTTACTATAATAGTACAATATGCAAATAAAATCCCGGAGGACATTAATGAACGAATTTGATATAGGCATGATAAAAAAAGCTGCCAAACGTGTAGTAAAGAATAATTATATAAAATGTGTAACAGTTACCTTTATTACCTCACTATTTATTTCACTTATATTTGACTATATATTTAGTGGTAATTCCGAGTTAAACAACATCTATGATTCAGAAGCATTATATGCCGCTACTCAAAGTCCTGAAGCTATGCAGGCCTTTTACCAGAATATGTATAATAACATTATTAATACCATTAACAGTATAGGCTATGAAGCATATCAGGCTATGCTTATTAAGATTGCACTTGCCATGATTGTTTCCATGCTGTGCCAGCTTTTGTATTCCATATTGGTACAAGCACCATTTTCCGTAGGCGGCTGCAAATTTTATCTTGATGCTCATCATAGCGACCCACCCTACAGGACGATGCTGCATGGTTTCAGTTCCAATTACCTAAATGTAGTTAAAGCCACCTTTTTAAGAAGCTTAAAAATAATGTTATGGTCACTTTTGTTTCTGATACCCGGAATCGTAAAAGCTTATGAGACCTTTATGGTTCCTTACATAATTGCTGAAAATCCAAATATGGATTCAAAAACTGCATTCAAGCTTAGCAAAATGATGACCGAGGGTGAAAAGCTCAGACTGTTTATTCTTGATTTGTCCTTTATTGGCTGGCTTTTCCTAATGGTATTAACCAGCGGTTTAAGCCATATTTTTATATCAGGACCATATTATCAGGCGGCACTTGCCAATACTTACATCCGTATTAAGGCAAAACACCGCTATGAAGAAAGTGTTTAAAATAATGTATTATTTTTATTCTTTACAAGCCATTTTTTTAGTGATACTCTAATAGTGATTATTTTTTTGATGAGGTGTATATGGGAATAGTAGTAGTTTTACTTATATGGTATTTTGCAGTTGGACGTAATAATCCAAAGACATTTAAGAAATTAAAAAAGAACAAAGGTATATTAGGATTTGCCACAATAGCATTATTGATGTCCGGCGGAATTCCGGTCATGTTTGGAATAACAATGGCACTCGGTTTTACAGCACTTCCAATTTATGTTGTTTATAAGATATTAAAGGGTATTTTCATGCCGGATGAAAAGGAAGAAAAGCGAACCACCCAGCAGAAGCGCAACAGCTCCATTCCTAAGACAGAGCAGCTTCCTAACGCAGTTCCTAAACGAATAAAAATTGTTGAAAAATTTAACAAAAAATATGACCTTACACTTACAGATGCACAGATTCAGACAATCGTTGATGCATCTTATATAACTGCAGACTGGGAGATCTTTATCCATTCGATGACTAAGGAATATGCAACCATTCACCAATGGTATAAGGCACCTGTTGGCGGCTGGTTGAGAGCTTATATTAAAATATTCAATGTACAACAGATATCCTCAGATATGCAGCAACAGAAAAATATCTGCCTTGATTCCTTTAACCAGATATTTTCAGCTATTGATTTAAGTACATATAATACTCCTTCATGGAATATTAATAAGATTAATAACCAGTTTATGACCAACTTTGATGATATTTCCTTTATGATTGCCTACCGTTTCCTTGAAGCAAACG
>JAZQLB010000016.1:0-5236 GCA_045542475.1 Lachnospiraceae bacterium
TTAAATCAATGTATTCGTCAAGAGGGATTACTCCGATAATATAGTCCGGTCCTGTACATCCTATTTTTAAGTTATTCATAAAAAAGATTACATCTCCAGGATGAAATTCAATAATCAATTCATTATTCTTATTCAATTGCACTATAATTGAATTTGGATTATCTACATATCCATCATTTTCTTCAAATACACCATCATAATAACTTGTAAATCTATTGAACCAATCCATATCAAAAGAATAATTTTCTTCTATTACATCGTAGATAGACATATCATTCTCTTCATCAAGTCCCTCTGGGAAACAATTCATTATAAACCATACCAAAAAATCTTTTTTACATATTACTTCCCCAATATTAACTATATTTCTCATCATTGCCACCTCAATTGTCTATATCTTCTCGTAATGTATCCCACTATATATCTATTCCACTCCCATTATTCCACATTACAGCAATTCTAATATTATCTTCTTTAAGTCCATTTTAAGAACTAAATGTTTAGCTCAACAAGAAGTGTCTCAATATCTGTACTAATACTTTTTTCTCCTGTCATATCCTTTTTCTCTAACAAAACTTTTTCCGGTTCAAAATAATGATACGGAAAAGCTTCTATATGATATGGACCTTTATTATCGCTTAATGACATATATTTTTTTCTTATATCCAGTAATTCCTGTAATAAAGCATCAGAATTCTCATCTATATCCATAAATTCAGCGAATCTATCAATAATATAGTGTTGCCTCTTTTCCGTACACAATTGTAACGCTTCGCGTCCCCATTTCTTTAGTAAATCAGCATACTCCATCTCTTTAAATGCTACTGCCAATAATCTCTGATTGAATATTTCAAGGCAGGTTGATATCTGAACCCATCCGTTCCACGCCGGCAGCCTATACCATTCTCTCATATAATTAAGTATTTCTCCATTGAGTAGATATGCTTCATAAATAGTGATTTTTTGCTTTTTTAATAAATCCGATAAATATGATGTTAATTTATATGCTTTAATTTTAGGATTATCTGTATCTTTTATAGCTTGAATTACTTTGATAATATCATTCTCCATATAAATCCCTTTTTACTATAATACAATCTGATTAGGACCCACAGCCTCTACTGCACCATCTACAAATCTAACCGCCAGTCCATTCTCCATATCAAACTTAAATTTGCAGATAAAGCCTATTACACCTCTGCTTTGCTTATCCCGCTTAATGTATATAACATCCGGCACAAGATATCTAAAAATATTGTCAAAACCCTCTTTTGGAATATCCTCAGGATAGTATTCAATACAATACTTTTCAACTGCTTTATATGCCAATTCCTGATTATTCTCTATATTCTTTATAAAATCATCATATGCCTTTTCCTGACTATCAGTAATTTCTTCGTCATCATAGCAGTCAAACAGAATATTTATCTGTCGTTCCATGCCCCATATTGTAAGCATTCTATTAAAATCTTTTTCGTATTTACTCATTAGAACATCCTCCTCATATAATTACAAGAAAATCACAAAGCAATACTCTGAAAACCAACCTCTTCTATCGTATCTCCAACCAGACATACACCCACACCATTTTCCTTATCCCAGCTGCAATTAAACACTAAAATATTCCACTAAAAAAGCTTCAAAGCATTCCCACTCAGCGGGCAGCTCACCACTTAACAATTTTTCATCACCACCCTCAAAATCCACTCTGTACACCTTATCATTTAAGGTATTTAGCACAAGTACTTCGTTTGCCGCCATTTCTGTTAATACCAGATAATGCACAGGGAAAGAGAATTCTTTTCTGCATTCCATTGTCATGCTCTCAATATTTATCTCATCATCAACTACATCAAGAAGCTCCATTCCTATTGTTTCTTCCCAAAAAGGTCCTGCAAAATTCAAGAAAAACTCTTCAACTGCTTTGGATACCTTCACATTTAATCGGTCAAATGCTTGTATTACCTCATTTGGATTTTGTCTTGCATATGTACTGCTATCTAATTTTTCCTTTAGCCTATCTAAAATACTCATAATTCATATATTCCTTTTATGTTCTTTTAATTGGCTGCATAATTGAAATTGTAAAAATAGTCATCATTACCATCAAGCCAAAATTCAAACCATTCCAAAAAGTTCATTGACGGTGCACATGGTTGAATGCCTACGTCTGTAAAAAACCACATCTTACCTCTTTCTTTTCCACTAATGATAATATTCCACGACTGTGCATCACCAATATTTATCAATTCCAGATTTCCATCTACTATACCCTTAAGCTTTTCTTCATCATAAGCATTTTCCCATATCCAATATTCTTCAAATGGAAAAGCTCTCTTCAAATTGTCACTATTATATTTCCACTCTTCCATTCTTAGCAGATTAAAGCCATCTAACATTTTGCAGCCATTACAAATCTGCGTATAAAATAGCACCAATTCTTCCGGTAATCTTATATTAGTTTTCATTTCAAAACTTTTTACATATTCAAAGCTTATGACCTCATTTTTTTGAATATTTTTAGCTTTCATTTTCTGAAGAATTCTATCAATATCAGCTTTCATTCTCATCATTCCTATTACAATACTCCTCTATTACCTTTCTTAGTTCCTTAGTATCTACCTCACAACACGAATTTTCAAATTCTTCATCATCTAACAGATTATTATACACCTTTGTGGTTGACGGACTAATCTCTACAAAGGCAAAATTACAATATCTTTATCACCCTTTATCGTTTTAATAATTTTATATTCATGCTCTAACAAAGCTTGTCTCCTTTACTTAATATACTTATTCCATGCTACCAAACAACAATAACCTTCATCAATAGCCCAAAAGTAATAACCTGAACTAACATATGCCAGTACATTCCCACCTATCCTGATAATCAAAAAATGCACCTTCTCCACAACAATGTCATTGTGAAAAAGGTACATTAAAATTTAGAACGAACCCAAACGTCTCTCTAACACAGCCTGGTCCTGTGCATACATTAAAGCATTCTCTCTGGTAATATCGCCACACATATACAAATCATAAATAGCATCATCCATAGTCTGCATGCCATACTTCTTACCTGTCTGTAAGGTAGAATTAATCTGGAAGGTCTTAGCCTCACGAATAAGATTCTTAATGGCAACAGTGCTATGCATAACCTCAAAAGCGGCAACTCGGCTTCTGTTATCTGCTGTTGGAATAAGCTGCTGGCTTATTACAGCCTCAAGTACCATTGAGAGCTGAACACGAATCTGCTGCTGCTGGTGTGGCGGGAATACATCGATAATTCGGTCGATTGTACTAGCCGCACCAATGGTATGAAGTGTTGAAAGCACTAAATGTCCCGTCTCTGCCGCAGTTATTGCAGTTGATATGGTCTCTAAGTCTCTCATCTCACCTACAAGAATAACATCCGGGTCTTCTCTTAATGCCGCTCTGATTGCATTAGAATAATTGTGTGTATCCAGTCCTATTTCTCGCTGGTTAATCATTGCCTTTTTGTGATTATGAAGATACTCAATAGGGTCTTCAAGAGTAATTACATGAGCATCTATCTCTGAGTTAATCTTATCCACAATAGATGCAAGTGTTGTAGACTTACCCGAACCTGTTGGTCCTGTTACAAGTATCAGTCCTCTCTTTTTCTGGTATAAATCAATAACTGACTTAGGAATACCAAGCTCCTCCGGCATCGGAATCTGTGTAGCCACAAGTCTGATGGCAGCAGCCATAGAACCTCTCTGCTTAAATACATTGACTCTGTAACGGCCTACCTGTGGGATAGAATATGAGAAGTCCACCTCACCCATCTCCTCGAGTCGGTCTCTGTGCTTTGGGCTCATTATTGATGTTATAACTGCCTCTGTATCAGTAGGCTGAAGCTTTGGATAATCCATATCCTGAAGACTTCCGTTTACTCTCATCTTAGGTGGAAGTCCAACTGTAATATGAACGTCCGATGCCTTGCATTCCTTTGCTTTCATAAGAAGTGACTCTATTGTTACCATATATACCTCCTTGTTTATCGGTTTGTATCCTGTATTATTTTACTGATCTGTGTCTACGTTGTATGTAATCTTCATCATCTCTGAAAAGGTAGTTGTTCCGTCAAGAACATATTCAGTAGCAGAAGCTCTTAAGGTACTCATACCTTCTGCTACTGCTGCCTCCATAATCTCATCTGCATTCTTTCTGTCTGCAATCATTCTCTTTAATCGCTTTGTAATAGGCATTATCTCATATACACCAATTCGTCCGTAATATCCGATATTATTACACAGCTTACATCCACTAGGCTCATGCAGCATACATGGCTTATCCACAGGAACCCCAAGAATTCGCTTCTCCTCCGGTGTAGCTTCTCTAACATTATCCTTACTGCACTCGCATAATCTTCTTACAAGTCGCTGCGCAATAATTCCTGAAAGTGAATCACTAAGCAGATAAGGTTCAATACCCATATCGATAAGACGTGATATAGAAGCTGCAGTATTATTTGTATGTAGTGTACTTACTACCAAGTGTCCTGTAATTGAAGCCTTAACCGCAATCTCTGCAGTCTCTGAATCTCGAATCTCACCAATCATAATGATATCCGGGTCCTGACGAAGAATCGAACGGAGTGCACTGGCAAAAGTAAGCTCTGCCTTATTATTAACCATTACCTGATTAACACCCTCAATATTAGCCTCTACAGGATCCTCAACTGTAACTATATTAACATCATCACTGTTAAGCTCACTGATAGCAGTATAAAGTGTTGTAGATTTACCTGAACCTGTTGGTCCTGTTACAAGAATAATTCCATATGGATTCTTGAAAATATTATCAAACTTAACCAGATCAGCCGGCTTTAAGCCTAACTGGCTCTTTTCCTTCTTAAAACCAGCCTTAAGAGCAAGTCGCATAACCACCTTCTCACCATAGCTGGTTGGAAGACTGGAAACTCGGATATCATACTCCTTATGGTCTACATCTATGGTTATACGTCCATCCTGAGGCTTTCTCTTTTCAGCAATATCCATGCCTGAAATAATCTTAATACGGGCCACAATGGCTGAATACAGAGCCTTATCATAGGTAATAGCCTCAGATAAGGTACCATCAATTCTGTATCTGATTCGAATACTATGCTCAAATGGCTCGATATGAATATCACTGGCTCTCTGTCTTGCTGCCTGCTCTATTACGTTTTTAACAAGAAGAACGATTGGTGAATTCTCTACCTCATCCTTCT